>CAMYYQ010000009.1 GCA_947303535.1 uncultured Ruminococcus sp. | reverse complement strand
GTACCTATCTGTGAAGCAGTACAGCGACTGGGAGAAAGAGTCGTTGTTGTAGGAGATGTATTTGCTTACGAGCTTAAAGAAGTCCGCAAAGAAAAGACTGTAGTAACATATGATATCACAGACTACAGCGGTTCACTCAAAGTAAAGATATTCGCCAAGAACGAAGAGGTAGAAGAGCTGAAGCTTGGCTCAATAAAGAGCGGCGCAACACTTCTTGTTTCGGGTAAGCTGGATTACGATTCTTACGCAAGAGATATTGTCATATCGGCAAATTCTCTTATCAAGGTAAAGCGTATACCGAAAATGGACAACTATCCCGAAAAGCGTGTCGAGCTCCACTGCCACAGTAATATGTCCGCAATGGACGCTGTTACCGATCCTGTTACACTTATCAACAGAGCCGCAGCGTGGGGGCATCAGGCTATGGCTATAACCGATCACGGTAACGTTCAGGCTTTCCCTGATTGTATGTATAATATGCCTAAGAACTTCAAGGCTATATACGGCATGGAAGCTTATGTTGTCAACGATATCGAGCGTGACATGGTAGTCTACGGCGACGATGACCGTTCATTCGATGACGAGATAATCGTATTCGATGTTGAGACCACAGGTCTCAGCTTCCGCAATGACCGTCTTACAGAGATAGGTGCTGTAAAGCTGAAAAACTTACAGGTCGTTGACAGCTTCAATACAAAGGTAAATCCGGGATTTCATATCCCCGAGAGGATAACGGAGCTTACGGGAATAAGTGACGCAGATGTTGCCAATGCACCTGATGAAGCAGAAGCACTGCGTATGTTCATGGAGTTCTGCGGAGATAAGCCTGTGCTTGTTGCTCATAATGCCCGTTATGATACCAACATGATAAATCAGGTCAAAAAGCGTCAGAATATCGACTTCCCGTATACATGGGTGGACACACTTGTTATGTGTCAGTCCATGCTTCCCGAAATGGGACGACATAAGCTCAATCTCGTTGCAAAGCAGCTCAAACTTGGTAAGTTTGACCACCACAGAGCTTCCGATGATGCTCTTATGCTTGCAAAAATATATATCGAGCTTATCGGCAGACTAAAAAGTGAAAGAAATTTCAAGTCCATACAGCAGCTCAATATACTTGTTGATGAGATAGAGACAAAGAAGCTGAAGAGCTACCATCATATCATACTTGTCCGCAATCAGGCAGGACTTAAAAATCTCTACAGACTTGTATCTCTCAGCAACCTTGAATATTTCTATAAAAAGCCGCTTATCCCTAAGTCCAAGCTTATCGAGCACCGCGAGGGACTTATCTATGGAAGTGCCTGTGAAGCAGGAGAGCTGTTTCAGGCTATGCTGGATATTCGGGATCAGGACTATATCGACGATCTTGCGAAGTTCTATGATTATCTTGAGATACAGCCTATAGGCAACAATGCGTTCATGGTTCGTGAAGGTGTTGCAAGGGACGATGACGAGCTTCGTGAATTCAATAAAAATATAGTAGAACTGGGCGACAGGCTTGGAATACCTACCTGTGCGACCTGTGACGTTCATTTCATAGACCCGAAGGACGCTATTTACCGTAAGATAATCCTTGCCAGCATGGGCTTCAAGGACGCAGAGGAGCAGGCTCCGTTGTATCTGAGGACTACCGAGGAAATGATGACGGAATTTGCATATCTTGGAGAGGACAAGGCAAAGGAAGTAGTAATTACAAATACCAACGCCATAGCCGATCAGATAGAGATGATACGTCCTATACCAAAGGGAACATTTACTCCTACGATCGAAGGTGCTGAGGAAGAGCTTGTGAAGATAACTCATGACAAGGCACATGAGATATACGGCGATCCGCTTCCCGAGCTTGTTGACAAGCGTCTTGACCGAGAGCTTTCATCTATTATCAAGCACGGATTTTCAGTACTTTACATCATCGCGCAGAAGCTTGTTTGGAACTCAGTTGACAACGGCTACCTTGTTGGTTCGAGAGGCTCGGTAGGTTCGTCATTCGTTGCGTCAATGGCAGGTATCTCGGAGGTAAATCCGCTTCCGCCCCACTATGTCTGCCCTAACTGCAAGCACAGTGAGTTCCTTTTGGACGGTGTTTACGGCTCAGGCTTTGACCTGCCGCCTAAGAAATGTCCCGACTGCGGAAAGGACATGAACCGTGACGGACACGATATCCCATTCGAGACCTTCCTTGGCTTTGACGGCGATAAAGCTCCTGATATTGACCTTAACTTCTCCGATGAATATCAGTTCTGGGCTCATCGTTACACCGAAAAGCTTTTCGGTAAATCCAACGTTTTCAAGGCAGGAACCATATCCGTTGTTGCTGAAAAGACAGCCTACGGCTACGTAAAGAAGTACTGTGAGGAAAACGGCATAACCCTCAACAATGCGGAAATGAGCCGTCTTGCTATCGGCTGTACAGGCATCAAAAGGACCACAGGTCAGCACCCCGGCGGAATGGTCGTTGTTCCGTCAGATTATGACGTTTACGACTTTACTCCCGTACAGCACCCTGCTGATACTGCGGATTCCGAGATCATCACTACTCACTTCACGTTCAACTCGCTCCATGATACCATATTGAAACTTGACGAGCTTGGACACGTTGTACCTACGCTGTACAAGCATCTTGAAGATCTTACAGGCATTAAGATAAAAGACGTTCCCACATCAGACCCCGATGTAATACGTATGTGTACCAACTGTGATGTGCTTGGAGTAACTCCTGAGGAGATATACTGCAAGACGGGAAGTCTCGGCATACCTGAAATGGGTACAGGCTTTACCATACAGATGCTTCTTGACGCAAAGCCTACAAAGTTCAGCGACTTCTTGCAGATATCCGGACTTTCCCACGGTACCGACGTTTGGCTCGGTAATGCGAAAGACCTTATAGATAACGGAGTATGTACAATTTCAGACGTTATCGGAACCCGTGACTCTATTATGACTTATCTTTTGTATAAGGGCGTAGAGCCGAAAATGGCGTTCCAGATAATGGAGTGGACACGTAAGGGAAAAGCTCCCAAGCAGTTCACACCGGAGATCATACAGATGCTCCGCGACCACAACGTACCCGAATGGTACATCGAGAGCTGTCTGAAAATAAAGTATATGTTCCCGAAAGCTCATGCGGCTGCGTACGTTATCGCCGCCATAAAGCTGGGCTGGTTCAAGCTGCATATGCCCCTTGAATACTATGCAACGTACTTCTCCGTAAGAGGTGAGGACTTCGATGCGGAGCTTGCTATAAAGGGCAAAGCGGCTGTACGTGCCAAGATCGAGGAAATAAAGGCACTGGGCAACGACAAGACTAACAAGGACAGTGCTCTGTACGATATCCTGCTCATAACAAATGAGATGATGTCGAGAGGATATGAGTTCCTGCCCATTGATCTGTTCAAATCACACGCTACCGATTATCTTGTTGAGGACGGAAAGCTGAGAATACCTTTCTCAGCAATGAGCGGTGTCGGCGACAACGCTGCAAAGGGCATTTACGAAGCCGTTCAGAAGGGCGGATTTATGTCCATTGAGGAGTTCCAGCAGGAGAGCGGTGCGTCAAAAACAACAATAGATATGTTGAAAAGCATAGGCGCGTTTGGTGATTTACCCGAATCCACACAGATGTCGTTCTTTTAACTTGACTTTCTTTTAGTAATATGTTATCATATTATCATGTTAGCAGACTAAAGTGATTAACGAGGAGGTTCACATGAAAAACTATGACCTTATTACTCCCGAGGGTACAAAGGATCTGCTCTTCGGTGAGTGTATCGTAAGAAGAAATATAGAAAGCACCCTTATGGGACTTTTCAAAAGTCGCGGATATAATGAGACAATTACTCCCGGACTTGAATTTTATGATGTATTCAACTTAAATTCACGTTATTTTCCTCAGGAAAATCTCTACAAGCTTACTGACAGCAAGGGCAGATTGCTTGTAATGCGTCCTGATACAACTATGCCTATCGCAAGAATAGTTGCAACAAGACTCAGAGATGCAGAGCTTCCGCTGAAGTTTTGCTACGCTCAGGCTGTATATACTACCGAGCCTTCACTTAAAGGCAGAAGTGATGAAGTGGTACAGGCCGGTATCGAGCTTATAGGCTCACAGCTCAAGATAGCTGACCTTGAAGTTATATCCACAGCTGTTGACTCACTCAGCTCATTCGGTATGGAGTTTTCACTTGAACTCGGTCATATCGGTATTTTCAAGGAGCTTGTAGGAAAGCTCGATGCTTCCGAAAAGGACAAGGAAAATATCAGAAAGCTTATCGAGAACAAGAATTTCCCTGCACTTAATGATCTTCTTGACAGCTTCGGAAATTCACCTGTTACAAATGCACTTAAAAAGCTCCCTGCACTCTTTGGCGGTGAGGAAGTATTTGAAAAGGCTGAGGAGCTCATGCCTGATGAAAATATCAAGCGTATACTTGACGAGCTCAGAGAGATCTATGCCGATGCTTCCGAGCTTTGCGGCGGTGAGGGTTCTATTACTGTTGATCTGGGTCTTGTCAACAAGACCGACTACTATACAGGTCTTATCATAAAGGGATATTTACAGGGACACGGTGAGGAAGTTCTCTCAGGCGGACGATATGACAAACTTATCTCCGAGTTTGGATATGATGTGCCAGCTATCGGTTTCGCAGTAAATATCAATGCAGTTGCAAAGCTTATGGAAAAGAGCGATGTGCTTCCTGCCGAGCCAAGACCCGACGTTATCGTATATGCCGAGGAAGGCTGTGAGGTCGCTGCACTTAAAACTGCAAAGGAACTTCGCGATCAGGGCATGATAGTTGAGAATGCACTCTTTGACGATCTTGACAGTGTACGTGCTTATGCAATGGAAAAGAAGATAGCAAAGGTAGTTGTTATAGACGGTGAAAGCAAGGAGGTCAACATATGAATAAGCCTATAAGAATGGCTCTTACTAAGGGCAGACTTGAAAAAGACACAGTAGGTCTCCTTGAAAAGCTTGGATTTGACTGTACTGCTGTACGTGATAAGGGCAGAAAGCTCATACTTCCCGTACCTGATGCAAATCTCGAAGTAGTTCTTGCAAAGGCTAACGATGTTATAACATATGTTGAGCATGGCGTGTGTGATATGGGCGTTGTGGGCAAGGACACTATAATGGAGATGAAAGGAAAGTTCTACGAACTTGTTGATCTTGGATTCGGAAAATGCAAATTCGCACTTGCTACAAAGAAAGGATACGATTTTTACAGCGGATATGGTATAAAGACTATCGCTACAAAGTATCCTAACGTTGCAAGAAGCTTTTTTGAGAAAAAGGGCATGGATACCGAGATAATCAAGATAGAAGGTTCTGTTGAGCTTGCTCCTCTCCTTGAGCTTGCAGACGGTATCGTTGATATCGTTGAGACAGGTACTACTCTCAGGGAAAACGGACTTGAAGTCATTGAGGACGTTGCTCCTATCTCTGCAAGACTTATAGCAAATACCGTAAGTCTCAAAATGAGACACGCTGAAATAGACAGACTTATCACACTTATAGAGGAGAATCTTTAATGAAGAAAATATTCGCTAACGGTACTGACGAAGTTGCTTTTCTTAACGATCTTAAAAAAAGAAGCGGCGAGACAAATAAAAAGGTAACGGAAGTCGTATCGGAGATAATTGAGAATGTAAAGAATAACGGCGATGAAGCTGTTAAGAACTATACACTTAAATTTGACGGAAATCTTCCTGAGTATTACGAAGTTCCGAGAGATGTTATCAATGATGCTCTCACAGAAGCAGATCAGGAGTTTGTTGACGCACTCCTTAACGCTCAGGAGAATATCGCTGATTTCCACAGGAGACAGGTAGAGCAGAGCTTTATCTCTCCTAAGAAGAACGGCGTTATCATGGGACAGCGTGTGCGCGGACTCCACAGAGTAGGACTTTATGTTCCGGGCGGTACAGCTGCATATCCGTCAAGCGTTCTTATGAATGCTATCCCTGCAAAAATTGCAGGTGTTGAGGAGATAATCATGGTAACTCCTCCGCTTAAAGACGGAACACCTAATAAGGATATACTCGTTGCAGCTGCTATCTGCGGAGTTGACAGAGTATTCCTCTCAGGCGGCGCACAGGCTATAGCTGCACTTGCTTACGGCACTGAGGAGATACCCAAGTGCGACAAGATAGTCGGCCCCGGAAATATTTACGTTGCGACTGCAAAGAAGCTTCTTTACGGCGTAGTTGATATCGACATGATCGCAGGACCGAGTGAGATACTTGTTATCGCAGATGATACTGCAAATCCGAAGTTCGCAGCTGCCGACCTTATGTCACAGGCTGAGCACGATATGCTTGCGTCTGCTATAATGGTAACTACCAGCGAAAAGCTTGCTGACGGCACTATCAAGGAGATCGAGCGTCAGAAGGAGTATCTTTCAAGAAAGAATATCATTGAGAAGTCTCTTGAAGATTATGGTGCTATAATCATTGCTGACAGCCGTGAAAAGTGTGTAGAGCTGGCAAACGAGATTGCTCCCGAGCACCTTGAAGTCCTTATGGAAAATCCATTTGAGCTTCTGGGAAGTCTTGACAACGCAGGTTCAATATTCCTCGGTCACTATGCTTCCGAGCCTCTCGGTGACTACTATGCAGGACCTAATCACGTTCTTCCTACAAGCGGTACTGCACGTTTCTTCTCGCCGCTCGGTGTTGCAAGCTTCACAAAGCGTACAGCTTATACCTACTACACTGAGGAAGCACTCAGACAGGCTAAGGACGATATCGTACTTATTGCTGAGCGTGAGGGACTTACCGCTCACGCTAATGCTATCAAGGTAAGATTTGAATAAGTTGAAGCCTTATGAAGTTGTGCCTGAGAACGGATATGAAGCAGAGGCAATAAGACGAAACAGGATCGCCGATCTATTTTTTCTTGTTCTCGCTCTAATACTTACACTAATAACAGTATTTTCCCTTGTGTTTATCGGCGTAGGGATAATCAAGCTGATATTTGTCGGAGTGTGGGTGGCAGCTCTTGTGCAGAGCGTAAGAAAAGGCAGAAAAAAAGGCTTTGGGCTTGCATTATTCGGAAATATTTTCTGGGCATTTATTGTAAGCATTATGTTTTTATTACCGAGTCCTTTTTCATCACAAATGGCATGGAGATACGGGTTTCAGCTGAAATATGTTGATATGATGAACAATGGAAGCTTCGATTGTTTTCCCGACAAACTTCCCGAAGAGATAAGCGATTACAGGATCGAGTATTTACCGAGTATGATGCAGGGAACAGGACATTTCCGTGTACATTTCAAGACTTCGGCGCAGCAGCTGGAGCAGTATGAAAAGGAATACTCAGCTCAGGCGATATATACTGTCCCGCTTACAGATTTTAATGGTCGATGGCATAAAGAAGTAAAAGAAGTAAGTTCTCAGGCAGAAACTGTCTTTGAAGGAGATAACTCACTTGTAGTTGCTTATGATGAAAGCTTCTGGGAAGGCTTTGAAGATCATGCGACAGTTTATGTCATTTCTGCTGTCCATTACTGGAATCATCCGCACAGCGGTGCAGTCATAATCAACAGGGCTGAAAACATGATAGAATTTACACATTTAGGATAATTTATGGGGCGGCTTGAAATAAAGCTGCCCTATAGGTGTTTATTTAGAAAGGACAAATTATGAGTTACAAACTTAATAAAAAGCTGATCAATTTAGTGCCTTATGATCCGATCACAGGACACTACGATATAAGACTCGACGCAAACGAGAGCTGTTTCAATCTTAACGATCAGCTTAAAGCAAAGATAAACAAAAGCATATCTCAGATAGACTTCAACCGCTATCCTGACTGCCTTGCAAAAGCTCCAACTAAGGCTTTTTCCGAGCTTTACAATATTCCCGAGGAGCTTATCAGTGCAGGAAACGGTTCTGACGAGCTTATAAGCATAATCGAAGGCTGCTTTTTTGAGGCTGGAGATACAATAGTAAATGTCTCACATGATTTCTCAATGTATGAGTTTTACGCTCAGCTTTACGAGGTAAATGTTGAGACATATCAGAAGGAAGCTGATCTTACAATCGATCCCGACAAGCTCATTTCATTTTGCAAGGAAAAGGGCGCAAAGGGACTTATCTTCTCAAACCCCTGCAATCCTACATCTTTAGGACTTGACAGAGCAGCCATAAGGAAGATAATAGAGTCTCTTGACAATGTTCTCGTTATCCTTGATGAAGCTTATATGGACTTCTGGGATCAGTCAATACTTTCAGAGGTCGATAATTATGACAATCTTATAATACTCAAGACCTGCTCAAAGGCTATAGGACTTGCAGCAGTAAGATTTGGCTTTGCAGTTGCAAACAAGACTATAACCAATGCTATCCGTGCAGCTAAGTCACCATACAACAATGATACAGTAGCACAGACTATCGTTGCCGATATACTCAGTGAAAAGGAATATCTTAAAGAGTGCCGCGATACAATCGTTGCAAATACAAAGAAGTTATACAGCGACATCACTGAAATTGACAGAAAGTATGGCTGTTTTGAGAAGGTATATGAGCCATGCACAAACTTCGTTTTCATAAAGACAGACGAGTTTGAAAAGATATACAGCTTTATGCTGGAAAATTCTATTGCAATAAGAAAGTTCAAGGGCTTTATCCGTATAACAACAGGTACAGAAGCTGAAAATGCACGATTTATAAGTGTCCTTGAAAGTTACTTCAGTAAGTAAAGGAGGTCAGTATGCGTACAGGAACTATCGAACGAAATACAAAAGAGACCCAGATAAAGGTAAAAGTCACTCTTGACGGAAAGGGAAAAGCTGATATAGATACAGGCATTGGTTTTTTTGACCATATGCTGACAGCACTTTCTGTACACAGCGGTATAAGCATGACTGTCAAGGTCAAGGGCGACCTGCACGTTGACTGTCACCACACTATCGAAGATACGGGCATAGCTCTCGGAGCAGCTTTAGGACAGGCTCTCGGTACAAAATCAGGTATAGTCCGCTATGGTACAGCTTATATACCTATGGACGAGTCCCTTGCAATGGCAAGTCTTGACCTGAGCAATCGTCCGTTCCTTGTTTTCAACTGTGAATTTACAAATCAGAACTGCGGAGGCTACGATCTCTGTATGACAGAGGAATTCTTCCGCGCCTTTGCATTCAATTCAGGCATGACACTGCACATAAATCTTCTTTACGGCAGCAATGACCACCATAAGGCAGAGGCTGTATACAAGGCAGTAGCTCATACACTTAAAACAGCAGTGACAGAAAATTCAGACGGTTCAACTCTCTCAACGAAAGGAGTTCTCTGATGATCGCTATAATTGATTACGGTGCAGGCAATATTTTCAGCGTAAAAAACGCTCTGGACTACCTCGGACTTGAAAGTAAGCTTGTCAGCGATAAGGAGTCTGTAAAGTCTGCTGACGCTGTTATACTTCCGGGTGTTGGAGCATTTCCTGCGGCAATGAGAAAGCTTGAAGCTACAGGACTTGTTGACACTATCAAGGAAGAAGCAGCAAAGAAGCCTTTCCTCGGCATTTGCCTCGGTATGCAGCTCATATTTGAAAAGGGCTATGAATTTGAGGAATGTGACGGACTTGGACTTATCGGAGGCAGCGTAAGAAAAATGGAAGAGCCGGAGCTTATAATCCCGCACATGGGCTGGAACAAGCTCGAAAAGCTCAATGATTGTCCGCTTCTTGAAAATGTAGGCGACAATGAGTATGTTTACTTCGTTCACTCATACAAGGCTCACTGCGAGGATAGGAATATAGCTGCGTATGTTGAGTACGGCGGAAGAGTGCCCGCACTTGTTTACGACGGAAAATACGTATACGGCGCACAGTTCCACCCCGAAAAGAGCGGCGAAACAGGACTTAAAATTCTCCGCAGCTTCGGAGGACTCATTAAATGAACAAGCTCATCATAGTCGAAGGACTTCCGTGCTCGGGAAAGAGTACAACTGCAAGATATATTGCTCGGCAGCTTGATATGACTTTCATTGACGAAGGCACAGGCGATCATCCTGCGGACTATGAGTTCCATGCATTTTTGACGGATCAACAGCTTAAAAAGTTCACATCAGACCAGCGTGAACAGATAGCTCAGCATACTGTGAAAAAGTCGGGCGGTAATATCGTTAATCTCGGAGAATTCAGCGGAGAGCTTTTCGACAAGCTCCTGAAATACAAGATATACGATTTTCTTCCGTGGGAGACAGAACGTTCCGTAATGCTGGATAAATGGCGTGAATTTGCAGATAAAACTGACGACAACAGATATGTTTTCAACTGTGTGCTTTTGCAGAATCCCATGTGCGAGACTATGATGCGTTTTGGCTTCGATAAGTCGGTTTCAGCTGGATTTATATCTGAAATATGCGAGATCATAAAGCCGTTTTCACCCTTTGTAGTATATCTCAAAAACAGTGAGGTTTACGAAAGCGTAAGGAAAGCTTCTGCTGAACGGGGAGAAGAGTGGCTCAATTCGGTCATCGACTACCACTGTAACGGTGAGTACGGCAAAAGCCTCGGACTAACAGGTTTTGACGGATATATATCTGCACTTGAAGAAAGACAGCGGCGAGAGCTTGATATTCTCAGCAGCCTTGATATAAGCAGCATTGTCCTTGACGATGCGCAGAAGGACTGGGACAAGGCGTATTCACACATACTTGCAAAGTTAAAGTGAGGGAACGTTATCATGGTATATAAGAGTATACTTTCAAGCTCGTATAATACCCGTGAGCTTGGCGGTTTTAAAACAGCTGACGGCAGTATAACGAAAAATAATGTTTACTGGCGCAGTGATGTACCTTCTGCTCCGCAGAATGATGATATCAGTAAACTTCTTTCGGCACATATCACGACCATAATAGATATGCGTACAGATGCTGAGAGAGTAAAGACTCCCAATACTTTGTCGGATATGCCAGAGTTTGAGTATCATCACTTTCCCATAGTTGAGGGAAGCGGTGTTCCCGAAAGTCTTGAGGCTGTACCGCTTTCATATATGACTATAGCGACTGCTGAAAATATGCCGAAGGTGATGAAAGTCCTTGCAGAAGCAGAGCAGGGTGTTCTTTTCCACTGTACGGCAGGCAAGGACAGGACAGGTGTAGTAAGTGCTATAATACTTATGATCTGCGGAGCAGACAGAGAGTCAATAGTCAGAGATTATGTTATCAGCCGTGAGTACAATCACAAAAGACTCGAAGCTTTTCTTGCAGCTCATCCCGAAGTTGACAGGAATATCGTACTTGCCAATGAAAAGAGCATGAACGGTTTTATTGACCTTTTTACAGAACGCTTCGGCACTGTAGAAAAATACTTTGAAGAGATCGGAATTTCAGCTGAATATGCCGATATGATAAGAAATAAAATGATGAGGTAAAAAAATGAGCGGAATAATTCTTTGCAGGTCGAAATACGGAGCTTCCGCAAAATACGCGGAATGGCTCTCACAGGAGACGGGGTTCAAGGTCATCGACACAAAAAAGGCTGACATAAAAGAGGTAGAAAAATATGACACTATCGTCCTCGGCGGCGGTGTTTATGCATCTTCTATCGCAGGGATATCATTTCTGAAAAAGAATATCGGTGTACTTAAAGGCAAGAAGATATATATTTTCGCCTGCGGTATGGCACCTTGCAGCGATGAGGTGTTCGGTATACTGAAAGAGCACAATCTCAAAGGCGAGCTTGCAGATATACCGCTTTTTTACTATCAGGGAATATGGAATATTGACGATCTCAGTTTCACTGATAAGGCAATGATGAAGCTTTACATAAAGATGCTCGAAAAGAAAGATCCTGCGGAATTAAAGTCTTATGACCGTCCCATGATGGAAGTCAAGGATAAAAAGTGCGACTGGACTGACAAAAAGAACCTCGGACCGCTTCTCGAACTCATCAGATCAAAAGTAGAATAAACATGATAATTTTTCCAGCAATAGATAATAAGGACGGCAACTCCGTCCGACTTTTCAAGGGTGACTTTTCCACAGTCGAAA
>CAMYYQ010000008.1 GCA_947303535.1 uncultured Ruminococcus sp. | reverse complement strand
ATACTCCTTTCGCGGATACCGCTGAAAATGTTCTTCAAGAGCGTGAAACCGCTGCTGATATTCCTTATCATAACGGCTTTTCTGAATTTGTTCCTTATGACCACGGGAAATGTGCTCTGGGAATGGAAATTTCTGAAAATAACCGATAAGGGACTGGAAACCAGCATATTCATGATAGTAAGGATAGTTCTTCTCGTTATGGGAAGCTCTGTCCTGACATATACAACATCACCCATAACTCTGACAGACGCAATAGAGCGGCTGCTCTCGCCGCTGAGAAAGATAAAATTCCCTGTGCATGAGCTTGCAATGATGATGTCGATCGCACTTCGATTTATACCTACACTGATAGAAGAAACAGATAAACTAATGTCAGCACAAAAGGCAAGAGGCGCAGAGATAGACACAGGAAGCTTCACAACGAGAGCAAAGAACCTCATATCCATACTTGTTCCGCTGTTCATATCCGCATTCAGACGTGCGGACGAACTTGCAACAGCTATGGAGTGCCGCTGTTATCACGGCGGTGAGGGAAGAACAAGATTGAGACAGCTCAAGTCCGCTCCAAGGGATTATGTAGCCCTTGCAGTGACCGTATTTTTCCTTGTGCTTGTAATAGTACTCGGCAGGTTATTCTGAGCGGAACGCGAGAAAGGATAAAGATGGACAAAGAAGAAAGACGAGCCGCAAAGCGGTTCAGAAAAGGCAAATTTCACAGGATATTGTACGAAAATGGAGTACTGTACTTCCTGCTTTCGTTCCTTATCCCGTTTTCCATTATGGTATACGCATTCGGCGTATACGGAGTTCACCCATTTGGCGACAGGCAGATACTTGTAGTAGACCTGTGGCATCAGTACTATCCGTTTTTCAGGGTAGTGCGCGAAAAGCTTGTAAGCGGCGGTTCATTCCTGTATTCATGGCAGAACGGAATGGGCACAAACTTCCTTTCGCTTATTTCGTACTATGCGGCAAGTCCGCTGAACTGGCTGTCGGTACTTTTTGACGATGACCATGTACGAGACGCGCTCACATTCATATTATGTGCGAAAATAGGCTTTGCAGGAGCATTTTTCAGCTCGTTCCTGCGGTATACCTTCAAGCGCAGGGACTTTTCCATATGTATGTTCTCGGTGATGTACGCACTTTGCAGCTATACGCTGGGCTACTACTGGAACGTAATGTGGTTCGATACTATAGCGCTTTTCCCGCTTGTGATGATGGGGATAGTTGCACTGTGCCGTGAGGGAAAATGGAAGACATTTACATTCGGACTGGCACTTTCGCTCATTGCAAACTATTATGTAGGCTATTTCACCTGTATCTTCGCGGTATTCATGTTTGCAGCCGCAAGCATCATCGAGTGCAAGGGCGTAAAGGACTGGTTCAGAAAGCTTTTCCTGATGATACGTTCGTCAGTGCTTGGCATAGGACTTGGCGGCTTCATGCTGCTGCCTGCATATTACGGATTACAGCTCACCTACAGCGTAAACAACAATATGCCAAAGGAGATAAGCTATTACGAGGACTGGAAAAAGATATTCGCAAATCTCCTTTCCTATAATGCACCTACAAAGGTTGACGGACTCCCGAATTTCGCCTGCGGAATGTTGGCGGTAATGCTTTTCGGAGTGTTCCTGTTCTCGCTTGGCATAAAGATACGGGAAAAGATAGCTGCACTTTCAATGCTTGCCATAATAGCAATAAGCTGTAATATGAATCTCCTTAACTATATATGGCACGGTTTCCATTTCACCAATCAGATACCGTACCGATTCGCGTTCATATTCTGCTTCGTGCTTGCAACAGCCGCATTCAGGGCATATGATGTCATGCTGAGCAGGGGTATAAAGATATACCAGATAGTTTTTATGATAGCAGGACCTGCGGCAGTGCTGATACTTAACAAGCTGTCGAAGGGCGTTGATTACAAGTTTGAGGGAGCTGTCAAGAGCTCGGCTATAATAACAGGTGCGTTCTGGCTCATATTCATAGCAGCCAAGATATTCCCGTTCAAGACAAAGGAAAAGCGCAGTCTGCTTATGACACTTGCACTTTCTGTGGCTGTATTCAGCGAGTTCGTAAGCAATGCACAAATGGGCGTAAGTACCGTAGATACTACGGGATACAACGATTATCCCTCAAACAAGACGGAAGTGCGACAGCTTCTCGATTATGAGAAAAAGAATGACAAGAGCAAATTCTACCGCACAGAAATGTCGTATACATATACCCTCAATGACAGCGCACTCTACGGATACCGCGGATTGTCGCAGTTCTCATCGGCGGCGAACGTTTCGGTAACTACAATGTGCAAACGTCTCGGACTCTATGCTTCCGAGGCAGGAAACAGATTTTATTACAGGACATCTACTCCCGTTGTGAATTCACTTCTGGGAATAAAATACATCATCAAAAAGAACGGCGAGCTGAATACCGAGGACTGGGTACTTGAACACAAGACATCGGAAGGCAATGCCAATCTGTATGAGAATAAGTATCCTCTGTCACTTGGATTTATGGTAAACGAGGATATCCTCAATATGGAAGACAATGGCGAAGCCAATCCGTTTGAGTATCAGAACAGTATCATAAATCTTGCCACAGGCGTTACGGATAAGCTTTTCACTCCTCAGCCCGTTGCACTTGTGGATTACGACGGTCTTGATGTTACCAAGAACGGCTACGGCAACTATACGTTCCGCAACACAACAGATGAACCTACAGGAAGTGCAACATACAGCTATGACTGTATCGACGGCAGTTACCTTTACGGTTATGCCAACGGTACAGGCGGTACCTGTGATTCACTTGAGATAAAATGTGATGATGAAACTATAGACAGCGGAAAGCTCATAGAGAGCTATCCCATAGTTTTTCCTATGGGCAACGGTCAGGAGGGCAGTACCTCAACAGTTAAGATAACTTCTTCTGAAAAGCATACATCAGGCAATTTCAAGCTTATGGTCTATGCTGTGGAAGAAGATACATTCAGAAAAGCCTACAGCGCTCTTGCTGATGAACAGCTTGAGATAAAGAAATTCAGCGATACTAAGATACGCGGAAGGATAAATGCGTCGGAGGACGGCGTTATGTTCCTGTCCATCCCCTATGAAAAGGGCTGGAGCGTATACATAGACGGTGAAAAAGCCGAAACATTCAAGCTTTTGCAGGCAATGACGGGCGTAAAGGTAGGCAGAGGCAGTCATGATATAAGTATAGAGTATACACCGGAGGGATTTGTCCTCGGTGTAACGGCAACAATAGTCAGCCTTGCATTTGTAATACTTATAATGATATGCGAAAGGCGGCGCAGGTTACGCAGACGCAGACATATGATGTATTCGGCAGCATTACCGAATATGGGAAATGAAATGATACCTTCGCCTTATAACAATAAGGCTGAGATATACGATCAGGTCAGCGAAGCACTCAGATCTGAGGATTTCGGCAGAGTCGAGGATACGGAAGTAATACTTTACGATGGAAGCGATCCTGCAAAAAAGGAGGCGGACGATGCGTAATCTAAAAGTTATGATCGCTTACAGAGGGACGAAATATCACGGCTTCCAGAGACAGAGCAATGCCGTAACGGTTCAGGAGGTGCTTGAGAGCAAGGTCTCAAAGGTGCTCAATGAGCCTGTAACGATCACAGGCTGTTCAAGGACCGATACGGGAGTCCACGCGAATATGTTCTGCTTCAATGTAAAGACAAACAGCAAAATAAACTGTCTTGGCTTTTGCAGAGGAGTTAACGGCGAGCTTCCCGATGATATTTCTATCCTTAGCTGTGAGGACGCAGCTGAGGACTTTCATGCAAGATTTGACTGCAAGGGCAAGGAGTATATATACAAGATGCATTGCAGCGAATCAAAGAATCCGTTTGCCGCTGATCTCATGCTTCATTACAGAAGAAAATTTGATATTGAAGCTGCTCGCAAAGCCGCAAAGTATTTCGTAGGAACTCATGATTTTTCGTCATTTTGTGCTGACTGCACAAATGTTTCAACCACAGTAAGGACAATTTATTCCTTCAAAATAGAAAATAGTGGAGATTCTGTGATAATGCTTGTAAAAGGCAACGGTTTTTTGTATAATATGATTAGGATAATGGCAGGGACTTTGATAGATGTCAGCGAAAAGCGGATATCTCCCGATGATATTCCTGATATCCTCGCCGCAAAAGACCGCCTGAAGGCAGGAAGAACGGCAATGGCTCACGGACTGTATCTGAACCGTGTGTTCTACAGTGAGGAGGAGCTGCTGAAAGAGACATGAGAACAAAGGACAAGGAGGTATCAGCGTGCCGAAAATGTATGACGCCGATGATATCGTCGATCTGAAAAATCGAAAACGGCGGCAAAAAAGGCTGAAGCGGTTCATTCTGATACTGCTTGCAGCTGCCATAGTAACGGGTCTTTATTTTACCCGCGATATGTGGTATAATAAATTAAGGGGCATAGGAGAGCAGTACAGGACTATCGTCAATTCCGGTGAGCTTGCTGAAGGAAATTTCCCTATAGAGGTCAGCGGAGGTGCTGATTATCAGTTGGATTTTACCGACAGCAAGATGATAATTATGAGCGATACCTATACGTATTTTTATGATACTGACGGTAAACTTCTTAAAAAACGTCAGCATACATATACAAATACAGTGCTCCGCGCAGCTGGCGGACGCGCACTGCTCTATGAGAATGGCGGAAATGAGCTTAGCGTAGAGGATGAAGATGAAGTTTTCTATACTAAATCATTCGCCAAGCGACTTATCCTCTTTGCGAGAATAAGTGAACAGGGCTATACAGCTGTAGTAACAACATATGATAATTACAGCTGCGCACTTGAGGTATATGATAAAAGGGGAAAGGTCATATACGAAAGAAAGTGTATCGAAATGGTCAGCGATCTGAGCTTTATAAACGGAAGCAAGGGGTGCGTGCTGAGTTATATCTCGGCTGAAAATGGTCAGCTCGTTACAAATGTTCAGGAAATAAGCTTTAATGAGAAAAAAGAACACTGGACGTCCCCGGGACTCAATACCCTCGGACTTGATATCTATGGCTTTGATAAGGGAGCTTTTGTATACGGAGAAGATGCTTGCGGATATGTTGACAGCAACGGTCAGATAAGCTCATTCTATTCGTATGACGGCGACCGCGTTGCAGGTGCAAGTGAAAACGGTTATTCCGCAGTCATTTCAAATAATGATGACAGAAGAAAGTATACACTGGCATTATTCAAAGGCGGAAAAAGTGAAGCTCTTATTATCGACCTTGACGAACCATCAATAGACGTTAAGATCTATGAAGATCTTGCCTATGTAATGTGTCAGGGCAAGATAAAAGCCTATGATTTTAACGGCGGACTTCGTTCTATTGCTGATGTAAGCGATTCTTATACAGGTTTTGTACGAAGCGACGATCATATTTTCCTGAAAGGCTATAATAAAATAGATCGTATAGACTATGAAAGCTGATTTGTGATACACGAAATTCACTATCCGAAGGGAGGAAGCACCGTAGAAGCACGCGGTGCAAAAAAACATGGGAGCACAATTCTGGTGGTTTTACGATGTTATCGTTGCAGCAGCGGTACTCGTATGTATGTTTATTACAATAAAGAAAGGAATAATGAAAGCAGCAGTCGCATTTGTAGGATATGCCCTTGCTCTGGCAATAGCTTTCTCGCTTAGTTCATCGGTTTCTGAATCTTTGTATTCAAAGACCGTCAGAACAAGCAATGTAAAGAAATTGAATCAGAACCTTTCAGATGCGGATTTTATTGGTGACCTTTCAAGATATATTGAAAATCTCGGATATGATGTATATCTTGATCGCAGTCAGGTTGAGAGGATATTCTTCTCAGGTGAAGAAATTGAAGAAAAACTTTATAATTATATCAACAATATCAATGCAAGAAAAGCAGATGAGGAAAGCGCATTCTACAATAAACTCCATGAGGGATACGCTGCTATCATAAATTCATATATATCAAAGCAGCTCAGTGAGTATTCAGCAGAGTATGCGTCGGAAGCCATAAGGGCCAATCCTAAGCAATTCCTTAATCTTATTCCGCTTATCCAGGATTCTGACAATATGAAACCTGCTACAGAGTTTATTGTTGATACTTATCTTGAAAAGCCGTATTTAAGTCAGGTAAAACTTATCGTACTGATAGTTATGCTTATTTTCTTTGTGATAATTACTATTTTCATAGAGACGGCAGCAGGCAGGAACAGCCATATGGAGCCGAGTCTGGTTACTCATGTCATAAGCGGTATCATAGGTGTGTTCAAGGCTTTTGTCATAGTAGTTATGATAGCCGTTGCGATAAGACTTTCAGTGGTGATGGGAAGCGATAAAATGCTTTTCTTCAACCACGATGCCATTGACAGAACATGGGTATTCAAGTATTTCTACAATTTCATAAAAGATATGTGATAAAAAGAAATATTACTGCTTCTGCCTTTAAGGCAGTAAGCTTGGTATAATTAACCGACAGGAGGAACTGCCTGATGATAATGTGCAGTAAATGCAAAAAAAGACCTGCGGTGGTGTTCATCACCTCTGTTCAGGGAAACGAAAAGAAAAATGAGGGACTCTGCCTTTCTTGTGCAAGATCGCAGAATATCCCGCAGATCAAGGAATATATGGATAAACTCGGCATCACTGATGAAGAGCTGGATCAGCTCTCGGATCAGATGATGGGAATGCTTGACGGCGACAGCTTTGAAATGGGCGGTTCAGGCGTTCTTCCCGATTTTATAACAAATATGTTCGGCGGAAATGATGACGGGGATAAATCGGACGACAGCAATAACAGCGGATTTGATCCGCGCAGCTTCTTCAGCAGCCGCAACAGCTCTTCCGATGATAAGTCATCAGACAGCAAAGAGAAAAAAGGGGGACTTTTCGGACGCAATAATAAGGAGAAAAAGTCGAAGGAGCCAAAGTTCCTCGGCAGCTACTGCACCAATCTTTCCCAGAAGGCAGCAGACGGAAAGCTCGATAATATTATCGGAAGAGATAATGAGATAGCCCGTGTTATACAGATACTTTCAAGACGTACAAAGAACAACCCATGTCTTATCGGTGAGCCGGGTGTCGGAAAGACAGCTATCGCCGAGGGTATCGCTCTTCGCATAAACGAGGGAGATGTTCCTTTCAATCTTGTTGATAAAAAGGTATACCTCCTTGATCTTACAGCACTCGTTGCAGGTACTCAGTTCCGCGGACAGTTCGAGAGCCGTGTAAAGGGACTTGTTGACGAGGTAAAGCGTGAGGGCAATATCATACTCTTCATTGACGAGGTGCATAACCTTGTAGGTGCAGGAGATTCAGAGGGCTCAATGAATGCAGCCAATATCCTCAAGCCTGCTCTTTCAAGAGGAGAGGTACAGGTAATAGGTGCTACAACATTCGGCGAGTACCGCAAGTATATCGAAAAGGACTCAGCTCTTGAAAGACGTTTCCAGCCTGTTACAGTAAACGAGCCTACTATCGAGGATACTGTAAATGTCCTTGTAGGCATAAAGAAGTATTATGAGGCTTTCCATAAGGTACACATTTCAGATTACCTTGTAAGAGCCTGTGCAGTTCTTTCCGAGAGATATATCACAGACCGTTTCCTGCCCGATAAGGCAATAGACCTTCTTGACGAAAGCTGTGCTTATGCTTGTATCCGTTCGCCCGAAATAGGTGAATACGAAAAGCTCAAAAAGGAAATAAAGGTCCTTGAGGAAATGGAGAGCTCCATTTCCGAGCAGGAAGAGATAGATTATCAGGCTCTTGCCGAGGTAAAGGGCAAGCTCATTCATATCCGCGAGACAGAAAATGAGCTTAAAGAAAAGGCTGAAAACGTTAATGTTGAGGAGTCTGATGTTACTAAGGTCATTGAACGCTGGACGGGTATCCCCGCAAGCAAGATAGCTGAAAATGAGTTTATGAAGATAGCAAGACTCGAGGAAGCGCTCAAAAAGCGTGTTATCGGTCAGGAAGAGGCTGTGGGAGTACTTACGAGAGCTATCAAGCGTACAAGAGTTCAGCTCAGCAAACGCCGCAGACCTGCTTCGTTCATATTCGTAGGTCCTACAGGTGTAGGTAAGACAGAGCTTGTAAAGTCACTTGCGGAAGAGCTTTTTGACTCACCTGATCCGCTTATCAGACTTGATATGACAGAGTATATGGAAAAGCACTCTGTTGCACGTATGATAGGCTCGCCTCCAGGCTATGTAGGCTATGAGGAAGCAGGACAGCTCACAGAAAAGGTTCGCCGCAGACCTTATTCGGTAATACTCTTTGACGAGATCGAAAAGGCTCACCCTGATGTTATGAATATCCTCATGCAGATACTGGACGAGGGCAAGGTGGACGACGCACAGGGCAGAACTATCAACTTTGCAAATACTATAATCTGCATGACTTCAAATGCAGGTTCTACAGATAAGAGCATAGGTGTAGGCTTTAACCGTACCGAGAACGAGATATCAAGAGATAAGGCTATGAAGGGTCTGAGAGACTTCCTCCGCCCCGAGTTTATCAGCCGTATCGACGAGATCGTCGTATTCAAGGATCTCACTAAGGAGAACTTTGCTGATATAGCTGCACTTATGATAGACGAGATGAAAGAACCTCTTGCTGAAAAGAATATCTCTGTTGAGTATACAAGAGAAGCTCTTGAGCTTATTGCGGAGAAGTCCTTCGGCAAGCCTTATGGCGCAAGAGATATCCGCCGCGTTATCCGCGAAGATGTTGAGGATCAGGTCGCAGAGATCATACTTGAACGTGCTTCAGAGATAAGTGTTATAAGCATTTCGGCTGAGGGCGATAAGATAGTTGTCAGCGGCAGGAAGGAGCAGGCTGAAAATGAAGCATAATTTTAGCGCTGTTCTTGTGACTCTCGCTATGGCATCAGTCTGTATGACAGGCTGTCTGGACTCTGATAAAAAGAACGGCGCAAATAACGCAGCTGAAACAACAACTGCTGCTGTCGAGCCTGTTACAAACGAGAACGGCGAAGAGATGTCCGAGAGCATGGAGCTTATGCACATAGTTTTTATGGATATACCAGAAGCTGATAGCGGTCCTCTTATAAAATTAAGCAAGACCGATGCAAAGCCCGGTGAAATTGCAAAAGTTACCGTATCTGTCACAGGCGCAGACAAGAAGTGGAATATGTGTGGTATACATATCACATATCCCGATGTTTTGGAGTGTCAGATAGAGGATGAGGAAGATCTTACTGTAGAGTATGAGATTGGTAACGCTGCAAAGAAAAATGCAGCTTTCATTGCTATGGATTGGCAGAAAAATCTTCCGGAGGAGCTTATAAGAGAGCATAAACGTTCAGTTTTTTTCACTACAATGTTTCAAGACAAAGTAGCTGGTAATTACGGGGATATAGCTACGTTCTTCTTTAAAGTCCCCAATGATGCTCAACCCGGTACAGTGTATAACCTTGGGTATTATTTTAATTATACAGATGCAGCAAAAGATATGTTTAGAGATATTGATTCAGATAGTTCATTTGAGAAATATGCCTTTGAACACCTCGAAGGCGGCAGTATAACTGTAAGATGATATATTATATTTAACAGTTTAGAATGAAATAGTAGTATTCATCAGGGAACGCCCTCTCTTGCAGGGCGTTCCCTCTTTCACAACAGTTCACTGGACTGTTGTGAAATTCACCCTTTGCGGAGCGCCTTACGATTATTGGGCGTTGCCCAGGCTAACTGCCCCAGCCTCTTTGTCGCTGTGCGACATCTCCCCACACTGTGGGGAGTTACCCACCAAAAGCTCTGCCTTTGGAATCCGCTAAAGGGTTGTGAACCCTTTAGAATCCCATTATTAGTTTAATAGATTTTTTCTGTATAGACAAGGATAAAAGAAAGGATATTACATAATGAATAAAAAAGAAACAGCAGAGATAAAAAAGAATTTTTCCGACAAGAGCGGATTTTTCATAATGGAGCGTGTCCTCACAGCTTTTGTGGACGCTGAGAAAAATGTGAGATACCACAATGTCAGCTCATGCCTTACCATGCCTGTTGAGGAGCACGATGTTTACGATGAGACTCTGAAAAAGGTGCTGAATACCAACGTTGGCAAGGCTTTTGTGGAGTATGAGTTCCCGAATGAAGCATACGACGAGGGACAGCCTCAGAATATCCTCTATACTCTGCTTACTTCCGAGCTCAAAGACGATATCGCCTGTGAGGACTTCCTCAATCATATCGCAAATAATATCGCATACACAGGTCCGTTTGCGGTAATAACCTCTTACTGTACATACACTATCCGCAAAAAGGACAAGAATGACGAATTTGCTGAGGGCGAGGACGAGATATACCGTTATATTCTTACAGCCATCTGCCCTGTAAATACAAGCAAGGACGGCTTTGTGTTCGACAGCGTGGGCAACGAGATAACAAAAAAGGTCAATACAGAGCTTATCATCAGCAAAGCTCCGTCAGACGGTTTCCTTTACCCTGTTTTCAGCAACAGGAGCTCCGATATCAACCATGTTATGTACTACACTAAGAATATCAAGTCTCCTAACGTGTCGGTAGTCGAGAACGTCCTCGGCTGTACCTTTGTAATGTCGGCTGAGAGCGAGAAAAGCAGTTTCCAGAGCATACTGAAAAATGTAGTGGGCGATGACCTTGATTATACCCTCATAAAGACCGTTAACGAGAAGATACAGGAGGTCGTTGAGGACAACAAGGACGATACGGACAGAGTTGTCATCGACAATATGAAGCTCAAGGATATTCTCGTTGATGTGGGACTTCCCGAAGAGCGCGTGAACATGGTCGAGCCTGTTTACGAAAAGGTCTGCGGTACTGCACCGCTTACTGCGGCTAACCTTGTGGAGACTAAGACAGTTCTCACTTCTCCGGGTATAACCGTAAATATCAAGCCCTCTGCGGCTGATAAAGTCCGTACAAGCGTTGTGGACGGCAGAAGATGCCTGCTTATCGACATTGACGACCCCACTATCGAGATAAACGGACTGCCAGTTACACTATAATGCGTAATTCATAATTCATAATGCGTAATTAAGGGACGCCGAGGGTGACTCCCTACAGTGTAGGGAGATGTCAGCAGAGCTGACAGAGGGGCGCGGCTCCTGTTGGGAGGCGTTCCCTAAATATAGTTACAACATACATAAGTAGTTGAAATCCTGTTTTCATCGTGACCTGCTGAAAAAGTCTTTCTGTAATAGGGAAGAAAATGGCAGTTTTTCAACTAAAAACCATTGAATATCGCAAAAATTATACCTCGGGTGGATATATTAAGGGCGCACAGTGTGCGCCCTTACAATGCCTAAATCCGAATTAAAAAGCTAAATGCTAAAAAAGGAGTACCTTTCGGTACTCCTTTTTTGTGTTCAGTGATTTTCCTTGATAGCGGTCTTTGCCTTTGCTACGATAGTTCTGTCATTCTCATATGACAGGATATTTGTGGCGTAGGATATATCCACCCAGCGTATTTCCGCGATCTCTCCCTCCTGTGGGATAAAATCAACGTTTTTCGCTTTTGCAAGAAAGTATACAACGACTTTCATCGTGTCTTTCTTGGGTGAATAGGTTACTGTTTCTCTGAATGTCGGATCAATAATAACGTCAATGGAAGTCTCCTCCATGATCTCACGACGAGCAGTTTCAATCTCGGTCTCGCCCTTTTCAACGTGCCCCTTAGGGAAGGACCAGTGACCGCTGTTGATATGCTTTATCAGCAGTATTTCCGTATTGCCGTGGTATTTCCTGTAGACAATTGCGCCGCATGATTTCTCGTGAAGCATAGATAATCCTTTCTTGCCTGTAAAATACAAGCAGAATCAAGAGCAGTTCACCCTGCTTCAGAGTATCATGTGGTGAGCTGCTTTTATATAGTTCAAAAATAATTATACCATATTTGGGGCAATAAAGCAATATGCGCGGCAAAAAAATTTCGTGTCGAATTGTAGGATTACAATAGATGTGAGACAGTTTACAAAAAAAGGTAGCGGAGCAGC
>CAMYYQ010000007.1 GCA_947303535.1 uncultured Ruminococcus sp. | reverse complement strand
CGCGGCAGCAAGGTATTTTTTCATATGTTTCTCCTTTCGTCATGGTGTACAAGAACATTTGTTTTTAACAATGGTTTGTATACGAAATAACATTTGACATTAAGCCGAAGATGGTGTATAATTAATAATGAATATGTTTTAGGAGTGTGATCATAATGCCTTCATTCATTTCAGGGGCTAATATTACAGATTTATGCGGCAGACTTGCTGATAATACCGTTATAGATCCAAAACTTTATGAAAAATATCACGTTAAGAGAGGACTCCGCAACAGTGACGGCACAGGTGTAATGGCAGGAATAACCAATATCTGCAACGTTCACGGTTATGTTATGAATGAGGGAGAAAGAGAACCTATCCCGGGACAGCTCATCTACAGAGGATACAATATCAACGATCTTGTTGCCAATGTTGAAGAGGACGACCGCTTCGGATATGAGGAAACTGCTTTTCTTCTGCTTTTCGGTCATCTTCCAAACGCTAAGGAGCTGAAAACATTCAGCTCATATATCTCAGTAAAAAGAGACCTTCCCAACGGCTTCGTTGAGGATATGATACTCAAAGCACCGTCAAAGAATATCATGAACAAGCTGGCACGTTCCGTACTGGCTCTGTATTCCTACGATGACGAGTGCGAGAACAAGGGACTCGAAAACGAGATGCGCACTGCTGTGAGCCTTATCGCAAAGCTTCCTGTTATCATGGCTAACGCTTATCAGGTAAAGCGCAGGGTGTTCGATAACCAGAGCATGATAATGCATCCTATCAACTATGAGGAAAACACAGCTCAGTGTATACTTTCGCTTCTCCGTCCCGACAGACAGTACACAAAGGACGAGGCACAGATGCTCGACCGCCTGCTCATGTTACAGGCTGAGCACGGCGGCGGAAACAACTCTACATTTACCTGCCGCGTACTTACTTCTTCGGGTACTGATCCTTATTCTGCTTATTCATCAGCTATATGTTCACTGAAAGGACCTCGCCACGGCGGTGCGAACCTTCAGGTAATAAATATGCTTGACAATTTCAAGGCAAATATCAAGAACTGGGAAGACGAGGGCGAAGTTGCCGATTATATGCGCAAGACTATCCGCAAGGAGACAAACGATCATTCAGGTCTTATCTACGGTATGGGCCATGCTGTATACACTATCTCCGATCCCCGTGCAGTTATCCTCAAGAAGAAAGCCTTCGAGCTTGCAAAGGGCAAGGAGATCGAGGCAGAATTCAGACTTCTTGAAACAATCGAACGCCTTACTCCGGAGATATTCCTCGAAATGAAGGGCAATACAAAGACCATGTGTGCAAACGTTGATATGTACTCTGGTCTTGTTTACAGAATGCTCGGTATCCCTGATGAGCTTTTCACTCCGCTTTTTGCCATTGCGCGTATGGCAGGCTGGGCAGCTCACCGCATGGAGGAGATACTTACAGGCGGAAGAATAATCCGTCCTGCTTACAAGGCTATCGCAAAGGAAAAGGAATACATAAAGCTCGAAGAGCGCGAATGATCTTTTATTATGAAAAAAACTTCATTGCTGCTGACAGCTGTGCTTACAGCATCAGCGCTTAGCGGCTGTACCTTTGGTGCAAGCATAGATACGCTTATGGCTCCGCCGAAGCTCAGTGTTGAACAGGAGCAGATATATTCTGCGCTGACTACTGCCCACGGTACGGCGATAAGCCTTAAATACCCTAAAACAGGTAAATACCTTTCAGCTTTCATAGTCGAGGATATTGACGGTGACGGCGGCAATGAGGCTCTGGTCTTTTACGAGAGAAAAGACCACGCAGCCGATGAAAATCCGCTGCGTATAAATATACTCGATAAGAAAAACGGCGACTGGACCTCGGTCTGGGACGATGCTGCGGAAGGCAGCGAGATAGAAAAGGTCATCATCTCAAAGCTTGGCTCGAATGACCGCATAAACCTTATCATAGGCACAAGCATGATAAACCGTTCCGAAAAGAACGTGTCAATATACAACTACGCCGACGGAAAGCTTACCAAGCCGCCTACGTTCTCGGCTTCATATTCGTTCATTGATGTAAAAGACCTTGATATGGATAATGAATATGAGTTCCTGAGACTGGCAAAGTCAGTCAATGAGGCTCCTGCATTTGCAGAGGTATATGAGCTTGACGATAAAGGCAAGTACGTCAAAAGGACACTTGAGCTCAGTGGAAAGTTCAGCGAGTTTGAAAACATAAGCTACGGCAAGGTCGGCGATTCTGAAATGGGTGTGTATATCGACGCTTTATCGGGAGCAGGCTCCATTCAGACCGATGTTCTGTACATGAAGGACGGTGTGTTGAAAAAGGTATTTGAGACTCCCGAGGAGTCTGAATCCACTATACGTCCTGCTGGCTGTACCTGCTTTGACGTTGACGGCGACGGCAGTCTCGAGATACCGAAACAGATCATAGCTCCCGGCTATGAGACATTAGCCGAGGGCGAGCAGCTCAAACTGACTGAATGGAAGCATATAAACAGTAATTACGAGCTTGAACAGCAGTATACATCGTACTACAGCCTAAATGACGGATATATCTTCGTTTTCCCTGAAAAATGGCAGAATAAAGTCACTGTTAAACGAGATGTAGTCAATGATGAGATAGTTTTCTGTTCCTACGATAAGGAAGGTATGGGAAGAGAGCTTCTGCGTATTTACTGTGCGAATGATCAGCCGTCCCGTGAGGATCGTATCACAGGCGGATATATGCTCATGCATTCAAAGGGAGATTCATCGTGTCTTGCGTATATCCCTTCAAATCCCGATACAGATAACGACGGCCTCAGTCTGACCCCCGCAGATGCGGCTATCGGATTCAGATTCAGAGACTGATATATACTTACTCGTTCAAAGGAGTGAAAACAGATGAAACGTATACTTATATGCGAGGACGAGGATACTATCCGCGAATTCGTTGTTATAAATCTTAAACGTGCAGGCTATGATGTAGTCGATGTGAACTGCGGAGAAGCTGCCCTCAAGACCTTTGAGGCTGAACACGGCAACTTCGATATCGTTCTGCTGGATATTATGATGCCGGGCATAGACGGTTTTACGGTCTGCAAGAAGATACGTGAGAAAAGCTCGACTATCGGTATCATAATGCTTACCGCAAGAACTCAGGAAATGGACAAGGTCAGCGGACTTATGATAGGTGCTGATGACTATATAACAAAGCCGTTTTCGCCTTCCGAGCTTACTGCCCGCGTTGATGCTATATACAGACGTGTGTGCATGAGCTTTATCAAGAATGAAAAGCAGTCTGTCATAGAAAGCGGACCTTTCGTGCTCAATCTCAAAAGCCGAACAGTCACAAAGGACGGCGTTCCGATAGAGCTTACACAGGTAGAGTATCAGATACTCGAATTCTTTATGAACAATAAGAATACCGCTCTCGACCGCGCAAGCATACTCAATCATATCTGGGGCGAGAGCTATTACGGCGATGATAAGATCGTTGATGTAAATATCAGACGTATACGCATGAAAATAGAGGAAGAACCGTCAAGCCCGAAATACATCATAACTATATGGGGCTATGGATACAAGTGGAATGATATTCAGTAATGGCTAAAAAGAGTATCACAAAGCGGTGGA
The DNA here is from genome assembly GCA_947303535.1 of uncultured Ruminococcus sp. The sequence continues at coordinate 8,720 of CAMYYQ010000007.1, read as the reverse complement.
TATTCAACAACCTTGGCGTTGTTGTACTCGCGCTGCTTGTAATAGAAATGGCTATAGTCTATGCGATACAGAATTATTTCTACAGCTCTGCAAAGCAGTATATCGTCTCAAAGCTGAATGCTGTAACGAGCATACTCAGTATGCATTCTCAGGACAGCTCAACGAATTTCTCATCGGAAATGAGAAATATGCTTGAAACTTTCAACGAAAAAGACAAGATAGAGCTTATGGCAGTAAACTCAAAGGGAAGAGTCGTGCTTACCTCGTCGGGATTTTCTCCCGATGCGGACGATGTGATGCCTGATTACGTAAAAGCTATGGAATCGGGCGAGGGCTCTCATGTTTACAAGATAGGCGGCGGAGAAAAGGTTCTGGCAGTATCACAGTCCATATCTTCAATGAGCAGTGAATACAGCGCAGTAAGAATGGTAACATCTCTTACGGACATAGACAATACCATAAAGAACTATACAGCTGCGGTAACTGTAGTATGTATAATAATTATCCTGATAATAATCATAACGGGTCTGTATTTTGCAGGCTCTATCGTAAGACCTATCAGACAGATAAGCGGTATCGCCCGAAAATACGCTATGGGCGATTTCAAGACCCGAATCGACAATGACAGCGATGACGAGATAGGCGACCTTTGTACTGCCATAAACAATATGGCGGACGAACTTTCAAATGCCGAGTCTATGAAGAATGAGTTCATTTCTTCCGTTTCTCACGAGCTTAGAACGCCTCTTACCGCCATAAAGGGCTGGGCTGAGACTCTTATGATAGACGGCGGCGGCAGTCCCGATACTATGAAAAAGGGTGTCAAGGTAATAGTTAATGAGGCTGAGCGTCTGTCGCAAATGGTTGAGGAGCTCCTTGACTTCTCCCGTATGCAGAACGGACACTTCACACTTCAGAATGCAAATATGGATATCCTCGCCGAGCTTGGTGATGCTGTACTCATATACAGCGACAAGGCAAGGCGTGAAGATAAAAAGATAATATATGACGAGCCTGAGATGCTCCCCTTCGTTTTCGGCGACAAGAACCGTATCAGGCAGGTATTCATAAATGTTATCGACAATGCTGTCAAGTATTCCTCAGCAGGTGATACAGTGACCATAAAAGCCTATGAATCGGGAGACAGTGTTGTTGTATCCGTTGCGGATACAGGCCTTGGCATAAAACAGAGCGACCTTGCCAAGGTCAAGACTAAATTCTACAAGGCTAATCACACACGCCGCGGCTCGGGTATCGGTCTTGCCGTTGCTGATGAGATAATAAGTATGCACGGCGGAAAACTGGATATCGACAGTGAGGGCGAGGGCAAGGGCACTAAAGTCACTATCTCACTTCCTGCGGTAAAGCCGTAAGGCACAGGCATTACTATTTTCAATAAGGTGAAAAAATGGGAAACAATACTAATTCAAATACAAAGGAAAAATTCAAATCAAAAATAGGCGGTCAGGCGCTTGTCGAGGGCATTATGATGCTCGGACCAACTACAGGTGCTATGGCTTGCAGACTTCCCGACGGTACTATCGACCTTGAAACATGGGAAGAAAACAACGGAAAGAACGCTCCGTGGTACAGAAAAGTCCCTCTTGTAAGAGGCTGTACCAATTTTGTCATCTCTCTCACCAAAGGCTATAAATACATGATGAAGTCTGCTGAAAAGCAGATGGTCGATGATGAAGAGGAAGACAATAAGAAGGACAAGAAAAAAGCAAAGGCTGAAAAGACTGAGACTGTAGCAGCAGATACAGCTGAAAAGACAGCAGAGCCTGCTGCAAAGAAAGACGAAGAGAAAGAGAAGGACGTAACTGATATCTTCATGTATTTAGGTGTGTTTATCGGTATCGCAATGGCAATAGGTCTTTTCGTGTTCCTGCCTAAGTGGCTTGTGGGATTTATCCCCTCCGTAAAGGAACACCGCATTGTCCGCTCGCTTCTTGAGGGCATCGTAAAGATAGTTCTTTTTGTGCTGTATATGTACCTTGTCAGCCTTATGAAGGACATCAAAAGGCAGTATATGTACCACGGCGCGGAGCATAAGACAATTGCCTGCCATGAGGCTGAACTGCCTCTTACTGTGGAAAATGTCCGCAAGCAGACACGTTTCCACAAACGCTGCGGAACAAGCTTCATATTCATCGTGCTTATCGTAAGCATACTTGTTATGTGCCTTGTGCCCTTTACGGTAACATGGCAGCGTATCGTGGCATCATTAATACTTCTCCCTCTTGTTGTGGGAATTTCATATGAGTGTATACGTCTTGCGGGAAATAACGATAATACCTTTACAAGGATATTATCCGCACCCGGACTTGCTATGCAGCGCATAACCACCCGCGAGCCCGATGACAGTATGATAGAGATAGCTATTGCAGCTATGAAGCCATGCATACCTGAGGACAAGGAGGAGGACAAGTGGTAAGCCGAGCCGAGCTTTTCGCAGAATGTCGCAGCATTATCGCACAGCGCGATGAGGAAACGGCTGACTTTGATACCATCTGTATCTTTCAGGATCTGCTCGGTGAGAAAACTCCTATGTTCCTGCCGAAAGAACCTGTACCTGACCAAAAGGCAGCAGAGATACGCTCACTTGCCCAAAGACGCGCCGAGGGCTATCCCTTGCAGTATCTTCTGGGACAGTGGGAATTCTGGGGCTGCAACTTCAAAGTCGGTGAGGGCGTTCTCATACCCCGTCCCGATACAGAGACACTTGTGGAGCAGGTGCTGGATATATGCCGCAGGGAAAAGCTGAAAGCACCTAAGATAGCTGATCTTTGCAGCGGAAGCGGCTGTATCGCAGTTGCTCTGAAAAAGGAGCTTCCCGATGCCGATGTTTACGCTGTTGAGCTTTCGGACATGGCACTTGGCTATTTAAAGCAGAATACCGCCGCAAACGGCTGCGGTGATATACATATTATAAAAGGTGATGTGCTGAAAAGAGATACTGCAATGTCTCTTGCGGGACTTGATATACTTGTCAGCAATCCGCCTTATCTTACATCACAGGATATGAGCGAGCTCCAGACCGAGGTCACTCATGAGCCTGCATCTGCGCTGTTCGGCGGAGATGACGGACTTGATTTCTACAGAGCCATGACGGAGCTGTGGAAAACGTCCGTTAAAGTCGGCGGCTTCATTGCCTATGAATTCGGCATGGGGCAGCATGATGATGTAAAAGCTTTACTTGAAAAAAACGGCTTCACAGACGTGGAGCTGAGAAAAGACGGCGGCGGCATAATAAGGACAGCAGCCGCACGTAATACCATAGAAACAGACCTGCAATAATGTAACGATCGGAGGAAATACCAATGGCAAAAAAGGAGCTTGCAAAAAAGCCCACTGTTGTAAGAGTTACTACAAAAGAGGATAAAAAGACTGCCCTTGAGGGAGCTCTCAAGCAGATAGAAAAGAAGTACGGTGCAGGCGCAGTCATGCGTCTCGGACAGACTAAGACACTGAATGTTGCTGCTATACCTACAGGCTCTATGACGCTGGATATGGCACTCGGCATAGGCGGCGTTCCGAGAGGACGTATCGTTGAGATATACGGACCTGAAAGCTCAGGTAAGACCACAGTTGCGCTTTCTATAGTCGCTCAGGCTCAGAAAGCAGGCGGTGAAGCTGCATTCATCGACGTTGAACACGCCCTTGACCCTGTGTACGCAAAGGCTCTTGGTGTAAATATCGACGATCTTCTCGTATCACAGCCTGACAGCGGTGAGCAGGCACTTGAAATTGCCGAGGCTCTTATCCGTTCGGGGGCTATCGACGTTATCGTACTCGACTCTATCGCAGCTATGACTACCCGTGCCGAGATAGACGGCGAAATGGGTGATCTCCATGTGGGACAGCTTGCAAGACTTATGTCACAGGCTATGAGAAAGCTTACAGCAGCTATCTCAAAGTCGAACTGTGTTGCTATATTCATAAACCAGATCCGTGAAAAGATCGGTGTTATGTACGGAAATCCCGAGACTACCCCGGGCGGACGCGCTCTGAAATTCTATTCATCGGTACGTATCGAGGTTAGAAAGGGCGAGATACTCAAATCGGGTACAGACGTTATCGGCGCAACTACAAAGTGCAAGATAGTTAAGAATAAGGTAGCACCGCCTTTCAAGGAATGTCAGTTCGACCTTATGTACGGTACAGGCATATCCCGTACGGGCGAGGTGCTTGATCTTGCCGTTGATCTTGATATCATCAAGAAAGGCGGCTCATGGTTCAGCTATAAGGATCAGAAGCTTGGACAGGGACGCGATAATGTCAAGGAACTGCTCCAGAATGATGAGAACCTTATGAAGGAGATAGAGGAGCAGATACTTGCTCACAAGGACGAGCTTGAAAACGCTGCTCCAAAGAAGAGCAGCAAGGCAGTTGCAGAGGCTGATACCTCAAAGGCTGAGGGAGTTGAAGCTGTTGACAGCGAAGATGTCCTCGCAAACTTTGACGAGGATTTCGAGGAGTTCACTCCTGCTGAAGAATAATGAAGATAACTTCGGTCATGCGATATAAAGGCTCGACCTACGAAGCGGAGCTTGATGACGGACGAAAGCTGTACCTCCACGCTGATATAATAACCGATTTCGGCATACACGCAGGCATGGAGACAGACCGCGATACCCTCAGAAAGATCATATACGCTTCAAATTTTCGCAGAGCCTATCAGCGGGCACTTTACCTGCTGGATTACAGGGATTATACCTATTCGGAAATGTACAAAAAGCTCATTGAGAATTACAAGAGCGAGCCGCTGTGTACGGCGGTCATGAAAAGGCTCACAGAGCACGGCTTTATAGATGATGCGAGATATGCCGAGCGTATGGCGCGTAAGCTTGTGGAAGTGAAGAAGTACGGCTACAGGCGCTCAAAGCGTGAGATAATGCAGAAGGGCATAGATCAGTTCACAGCCGAGGACGCTCTCACACCCTATTCGGAAGCCTATCATGACAACATCATGGAGCTTCTTGGTACTAAACATTCCCGATATCTCATAGACCGTGAAGATAGGAAATCAATAGAAAAGGTCAAAAGTGCTCTTGTGCGGTACGGTTATGATTTTACCGAGATAAACCGCGCTGTGAAGGAATACTTCGAGAACACTGACGGACCTGAGGAGGAAAACTGATATGGCGATCAAGGTGGGTATGGTATCCCTTGGCTGTTCAAAAAATCTTGTTGATTCAGAGCGTATGCTCTATAAATTGAAAAGCCACGGATATCAGCTGGTAACAGAGCCGGGACTTGCCGATGTTGCGGTAGTCAATACCTGCGGATTTATCAAGTCTGCAAAGGAAGAGGCTATAGATACCATTCTTGAACTTGGAAAACTCAAAGAAGAGGGAACGCTTAAAAAGATCATCATAACAGGCTGTCTCGTTGAGAGATACAAGGAGGAGGCTGCCGAGCAGTTCCCCGAGGCAGATGCTGTTATAGGTATAGGTGACACAAAGGATATCGTTGATATCCTGGATAATGTACTTGCAGGTGAACGCTGTGTACACTTTGCACCTAAGCTCGATGCCGAACTCAGCGGCGAAAGGATATTATCCACACTGCCGTTTTTCACATACCTCAAAGTAGCTGAGGGCTGTTCAAACTGCTGTACCTACTGTGCTATACCTCTTATAAGAGGTAAATTCCGCAGCGTACCAATGGAAGATGTGCTTAAAGAAGCACGATTTCTTGCTGAGAACGGAGTTACAGAGCTGGTAGTTATAGCGCAGGATACCGCACTTTATGGCAATGACCTGTACGGCGAGCCAAAGCTTGCGGAGCTTCTCACGGAGCTTTGCAAGATAGACGGACTTCGCTGGATACGTACTCTTTATTGCTATCCCGAGCGTATCACAGATGAGCTTCTCGATGTGATCGCTCGTGAGGAAAAGATAGTGAAGTATCTTGAGATACCCATACAGCACTGTAACGGAGATATTCTCTCCCGTATGAACCGCTGGGGCGATACTGAGAAGCTTGAAGCTCTCTTTGCTCATATAAGAGAAAAAGTCCCGAATATCATACTCAGGACAACGCTTATCACCGGTTTCCCCGGGGAGACAAAGGAGCAGTTTGAAGAGCTTGCGGAATTTGTCAAAAGAGTCCGCTTTGACCGACTGGGCTGTTTTGCTTATTCCCGTGAAGAAGGTACAAAGGCTTATGATTTCCCCGATCAGATCGACGAGGAAACAGCCGCTCACCGCGCAGATATAATCATGGAGCAGCAAATGCTCATAAGCTGTGAAAACAATGAAAAGCTTATGGGAGCAGAGCTTACCGCAGTCGTTGAGGGATTTGACAAGTTCGGTGAATGCTGGTTCGGCAGGACCGCACTTGACGCCCCTGATATAGACGGAAAGGTGTTCTTCACATCGGAAACACCACTTGAGATTGGCGATTATGTTAAAATAAAGATCACCGATACTCTCGATTATGATTTGATAGGAGAGGTGATAGACCAATGAACCTGCCTAACAGGCTGACTCTTCTCAGAGTCATACTGATCCCGTTTTTTCTGCTGTTTATGTATATAGACGTTCCGTTGCACTATGGTATAGCATTGCTGATATTCTCAGCGGCTTCCATAACGGACGCTCTTGACGGAAAAATAGCGAGAAAACGGAATCTGGTAACAAATTTCGGAAAATTTCTTGATCCTCTGGCTGATAAGGTGCTTGTAATAGCTGCTCTCGCAGTATTTGTAGAGCTGTCAGAGGTGAAGATGGGAGCGATCCCGCTCATAATCATTACAGCGCGTGAGTTTATGGTCTCAGGATTAAGACTTCTCGCCGCTAACAGCGGAATAGTAGTTGCTGCCGGTATATGGGGTAAGCTTAAAACAGCTTTTACAATGGTAGCGATAATAGCAATATTATTCTGGCTGTGTCTTTGTTTTGATTTCAGTATTGACTTCCCTGAGACATTCAGGAATGCGATAGACAATGTCGTTGTTCCTGTACTTATCTGGATATCAACGGTTCTTACTGTGATATCGGGAGCAGTCTATCTGAAAGGTTATTGGCATCTTATAGATTCCGATAAGTAATATATTCAACACTATGATATACTAAGGATTATTGAAAGGATTTTGACTATGAAACAGTGTGCAGGATACGTAAGGTATTTAGTAGCGATCAAGGAACTGAGCGAAAGAGATGAATATGTTCGCTGTGTGAACATATCAAAGCATCTCGGGGTATCCAGACCAAGCGTCAGCAAAATGCTGCGCTGCCTGGCTGACAGCGGATACGTGTATGAGGACTTCTGCAACAGCGTTGTCCTTACGCCTGAGGGGGAAAAGGCAGTTGAGGAGATATTCTCGTCATTCGGTGAGGTATATACATTCTTCCATAACTTCCTCAAATTCTCGAAAGAAGAGTCCCACGATCAGGCTGTAAAATTCGTAACAGAATTTCCCCATGATACCTGCGAGAGACTAAAGGTCGTTGTAAAACGTACTTTAAAGAAGATCGAAGCATAATGAAAAGCGGTACACGAGAGTGTACCGCTTTTTGCTTGTATTATAGCAAACGCTGCTTACATAAGTTCGCAGATAAGATTTGAGAACTCAACAGGATTTTCTATGCTCATGCCCTCGATAAGGAGTGCCTGATCGTAGAGAAGCTTTGCGTATTTGCCGAGCTTGTCCTTGTCGCCGCTGTCGTTGAGAGACTTCAGCTTGCCGAATATCTCGTGATCGGGATTGATCTCGAGAACGCGCTGTGCGTGTATCTTCTGATCTGTAGGCATCGAATTGAGTACCTTTTCCATTTCGAGAGATATTTCGCCCTCACTTGTAAGACAAACAGGGTGAGATTTGAGTCTCTGAGAAAGTGCTACCTTAGCTACCTTGCCGTCGAGAGCGTTTTTCAGCTCGTCAAGGAGACTTGCGCTTTCCTCTTCCTTGGCTTTGAGCTCCTCTTTCTTTTCAGGAGTTTCAAGACCGAGATCATCAGCGGATACGGACTTGAATTCCTTATCCTTATACTGCATAAGTGACTTTATTGCAAATTCGTCGATATTGTCTGTGAGATAGAGTATCTCGAAGCCGTTTTCCTTTACAAGCTCTGTCTGTGGGAGCTGTTCTATACGGGCAGCGCTCTCGCCTGTTGCGTAGTAGATGTACTTCTGATCCTCGCGCATAGCTGTAACGTACTCGTCAAGAGTTACCAGCTTCTGCTCGTTTGACGAGGTGAACATGAGAAGATCCTGGAGCTTCTCCTTGTTCATTCCGAAGTCGCTGTAGATACCGTATTTCAGCTGCAAGCCGAAGGCCTTCCAGAACTCCTCGTACTTCTCACGCTCGTTTTTGAGCATTTTCTTCAGCTCGTTGCTTATGGTCTTTTCAATGCTCTTTGTGATGACCTTCAGCTGTCTGTCGTGCTGGAGCATCTCACGGGAGATATTCAGCGACAGATCCTCGCTGTCAACAAGGCCCTTCACGAAGCTGAAATAATCGGGGAGCAGGTCTGCGCACTTGTCCATGATGAGGACGCCGTTTGAGTAGAGCTGGAGTCCCTTTTCGTACTCCTTTGAGTAGAAATCAAAGGGAGCCTTTGAGGGGATATAGAGCAGAGCGTTGTATGAGGGCATCTCATTGCTGATATGAGCATACTTCAGAGGCTCGTTGTAATCAAAGAACTTCTCTGTGTAGAAGTGCTTGTAGTCCTCCTCCTTGAGCTCGTTTTTGTTCTTCTTCCAGAGGGGCA
>CAMYYQ010000006.1 GCA_947303535.1 uncultured Ruminococcus sp. | reverse complement strand
GTAACAGGCAGATAGAATACACGATCCTGTGCCCATTCTCCGTTTTTCTTTTCCCAATCGTAGCATAAATAGCCTACTTCGGGATCAATATTGAACATTATATAATCTGTACCGCACTGAACGCCTATACCGTCCAATGCTGCGTTGATATCTTCCGATTTTCTGTAGATCTCAAAAGCATATCTGCTCAGGTCGTGGTCAATGGGGTTCTCCCCTGTCTGATAAGCTTCATTCGGTGCTATAGTGCTTGCTTCAGTTACTGCTGTCTCTGTCTCAGTAGTTGTGACTGTTGTTCCGCTTGCTTTTGTGGCAGTATCTGTGCCTGTAGCTGTAACTGTTGTGGTAATGGTGGTGCTTTCAACTGTTGAGGTCGTAGCGTTCAGAAAATCGTTTTTGCCGCCCACGCTTCTGCCGTTTCTGTTCAGAAGTAAAACACTGCCGATGACTGCTCCCGAAACTATCACCAGTGAAGCTGCTGTAAGGAGAGGCGTTAACCAAACGGGTCTCTTTACGCGGTCAACTCCGCTGACTGACTCCTCATCGTAATTTATATTGTTATCTTTCCTTGTTCTTTCAATTTCTCTCTTTTTCATTTTGTAGTTCCTTTCGCTCACTGCGAGCAGCTTTTCAAACTGCTCATCGTCGATCTTTGGGCTCATATCCGTAAAATCTTCCATAAGCTCGTCCTCTGCATTTTCAAATGTATCAAACAGATCTATCTTTTTCACAGCTGCTCCTCCTTTACTTTGTGATACCGACTTCGGCAAGCTTGACGCGAAGCTTTTCCATTGCTCTCGTACATCGTGAGCGGACGGACGATGCCGTCATTGATACAGCCTTTGCTATCTCCGATGATTTGCGGTTATAATAGAATTTCTGTATCAGTATCGTCGTGTCAGGTTCGCCGAGTTCCTTTATCTTCTGAAGAAGGATCCTGCGGAGTTCCGAACTGTCAACGCGGTCGTCCACGCTGAAATCAGAAACAAGCTCTGCCATATCCTCTTCATCTGTATATACGCTATGGCTGTTTGCGGCGGAAAGTCTTCTGAAACGGTCTATGGCGGTTCGTTTTGCCACAGTTCCGATGTATCCCTTGATATCGTTTACGTATTTCTCATCGTACTCGAACTTTATGAATATATCCGTGAACACATCACAGAAGCACTCCTCTATATCTTCCCTGGTGCCGCAGCTCCTGAGCTTGTTGAATACTATGGCATAAACATATCTGCCGTACTCTTTCATCAGCTGTCTGTGACATTCAGCAGGGGAAGTACCGAGAAGCTCCTTCAGCTCGTTCCCTGTCATGTTCATCCCTCCCTGTCTGTATTATATATTGAAGATCGACCTTTCATAAACAACATTCGCAGTGAAAAATGAAAGTGCTGCAAAAATAAAAAAATTTTTTCTTCTTTTATATTATCACACTTTTTAATATGCTGCAACGGCAAAAAAATCCCCCGACTCGGGGTCGGGGGGATTATACGCTTATTACTCAGCGTCTGTATTCTTTTCAATGTAGTTAACGATATCTCCTACAGTCTTGATCTCTTCTACAGCCTCATCAGGGATAGAGATATCAAATTCGTCCTCGATAGTTGTGATAAGATCTACAACGTCGAGTGAATCTGCACCGAGATCGTCCTGGATATTTGAATCAAGGCTAACCTCATCTGCCTCTACGCTGAGCTGTTCTGCAATAATATCTTTGAGTTTTTCAAAAATCATTACAAGGTCCTCCATTTTTCTTTATTTTTCATCAAAATCGGTTCATTCAATGAACGCTCCGATTTTTCTAAATTTAGTATAGCGTTCTTTAAGCAAAACGTCAATATCTTTTTTACATTTTTCAGGGATTTTCTGTGACAAATATTCGTGTATATTTTCTGAAATTTTGTCTAAATCGTTATGTGCGCCTCCGAGAGGCTCTTCGATTATGGCTTCGGCAACGCCTAAACGCACCATATCCTCTGCGGTTATCTTCATTATCTCGCTTGCTTCCTGCTCGCGTGAAGCGTCCTTCCAGAGTATGCTTGCAAAGCCGCGGGGCGATAATACGGAGTATTCTGCGTTCTCAAGCATTGCAAGCTCGTCGCATACGCCGAGAGCAAGTGCGCCGCCGCTTCCGCCTTCGCCGAGTACTATTGATATTATAGGTGTGCGGAGAGTCATAAACTCTGCGATATTCTTTGCGATAGCCTCGCCCTGTCCGCGCTCCTCAGCAGCAACTCCGCAGAATGCACCGGGAGTATCAATGAAGCATATAACAGGTCTGTGGAACTTTTCTGCCTGACGGGCTATCCTGAGAGCCTTTCTGTAGCCCTCGGGGTGCGGCATTGCAAAGTTGCAGGCTTTATTCTCGTTGAGATCCCTGCCCTTTACCTCTGCGATTATGGTAACAGGCTCGCCGTCAAGTCTTGCAAGTCCGCCGATGATAGCTCTGTCATCTCCGAAAAGACGGTCGCCGTGCATTTCGTACCAGTCTGTGAATACCTGTGGTATATAATCCTTTATCGTAGGTCTGCCCTTGGTGTGAATGAGCTGAAGGCGTTCCCACGCTGTTCTCTTTTCTTCCATGCTCACGCCTCCTTAGGGTAAAATCCGTGGAGCTTCAGAAGATGTGAGAGTACGCTCCTCATCTTTCTGCGCTCAACTATCATATCTACAAAGCCCTTGCTGTACATGAACTCGGCAAGCTGGAAGTCATCGGGCAGCTTCTGCTTGATAGTTCCCTCGATAACTCTTCTGCCTGCAAATCCGATAAGTACCTTCGGCTCTGCGATGATTATATCGCCAAGTGACGCAAAGCTGGCTGTAACACCGCCTGTTGTCGGGTCGGTCATTACTGCTATATAGAGTCCGCCTGCTTCGCTGTGGAGCTTTACAGCTCCTGATGTCTTAGCCATCTGCATGAGAGAAACGATACCCTCCTGCATACGTGCTCCGCCCGAAGCTGTGAACATTACAACAGGGAGCTTATTCTCTGTTGCATACTCAAAGGCGCGTGTTATCTTTTCGCCTACGACGCTGCCCATAGAACCCATCATAAAGCGTGAGTCCATTACGCCGATAACTACAGGTGAGCCCTTAATAGTTGCCGTACCTGTGATAACTGCCTCGCTGAGACCTGTAGTCGCGCGAAGCTCTGCCTGCTTTTCAGTATAATCAGGGAAATCCAGCGGATTTGCACTCTTCATTCCGCCGTTAAGTTCCTTGAAGCTGCCCTTATCCACTGTTATAGCGATACGCTCGTTAGACGAAAGCCTTCCGTGATAATTACACTTAGGGCATACTCTGTGAAGCTCCTCGTACTTCGACAGAGGACTCGTATCCTGACAGCGCGGGCATTTGAACATAGGCGGTTTGTATTCTTCCTCACCGTCATTGAAGCGTTTCTTTACAACATTAAAAAAATCTTCAAACAATTATTTTCTCCCCATTCACTTTTAGTTCTTCTTTTCTTCCATATATCTTCCAAGGAAGCCGATATCATATCTGCCTGCCTTGAAATCAGCATTTCTGATCATTTCAAGCTGAAAATCTATATTTGTATCAACGCCCTCCACGATAAACTCGGAAAGTGCCCACCTCATCTTGTTGATAGCGTCCTCGCGGTCAGAGCCGTGAGCAATGAGCTTGCTTATCATAGAGTCGTAGAAAGGTGTTATGGTATAGCCCTGATATACGGCTCCGTCTATTCTTATTCCGGGACCGCCCGGCATATAGAGCGCCGTGATAGTACCGGGGGACGGTCTGAAGCCGTGAGAAGGATCTTCTGCGTTTATTCTGCACTCAATAGCGTGACCGCGCATTACTATATCCTCCTGCTTTACCTCAAGAGGCTTGCCGTCTGCTATCTCTATCTGTGCCTTTACTATATCAAATCCCGTAACTTCCTCGGTTATAGGGTGTTCCACCTGTATACGGGTATTCATTTCCATAAAGTAGAAATCGTGGTTCTCGTCAACGAGGAACTCGATAGTACCTGCGTTATAGTAGCCGCACTCCTTAGCCGCAGTAACTGCGGCTGCGCCCATTTTTGCGCGGAGCTCTGCGTCAACTATAGGGCTGGGGCACTCCTCTATCATCTTCTGGTTGCGGCGCTGCATCGAGCAGTCGCGCTCGCAGAGGTGGATATAATTACCGTGCTTGTCGGCGATTATCTGTATCTCAACGTGATGTGGATTTATAAGGAATTTCTCGATATATACCGCGTCATCGCCAAAGAAGTTCTTAGCCTCCTGCTGTGCGGCTGTCATCTGAGCTTCAAGCTCATCTGCACTGTCAACACGGCGTATACCGCGTCCGCCGCCGCCTGCCGAAGCCTTTACAAGTACAGGGTAGCCTGCCTTGTCAGCTATCTCACGGGCTTCCTCAAGAGACTTTACAGCTCCCTTGGAACCTGGGATAACAGGCACTCCTGCTGCTGCCATAGTCTCCTTTGCAGCTGCCTTGTCGCCAAGCATTTCTATAGACTTATATGACGGACCGATGAAAACTATTCCGTTTGCTTCACAGAGCTTTGCAAACTCTGCATTCTCCGAAAGGAATCCGAAGCCCGGGTGGATAGCGTCCGCACCCGTATTCAATGCCGCCTGTACGATAGCGTTCATATTAAGATAGCTGTCCTTTGTTGCAGCAGGTCCTATACATACTGCCTCGTCTGCTATCTGAGCATGGAGAGAATTGCGGTCAGCAGTGGAATAAACTGCTACACAGCGTATATTCAGCTCTCTGCAGGCTCTTATTATTCGTACAGCTATCTCGCCTCTGTTGGCGATAAGTACTTTTCTGAACATTTATCCTTATCTCCTGTGTCACTTATTTATTATCCGCAACAATAAATGTTATCTCGCATGATACAGCCTTTTCGCCGCCTACTGATGCAAGTGCCTTGCCTGTTCCCACAGGTCCGCGCTGGCGTATCATCTCCACCTCAAGGTCAAGTACGTCTCCCGGAACTACCTGTCTGCGGAACTTTGCCTTGTCGATGCCTCCGAAAAGACCTACCTTGCCCTTGAATTCAGGCTTTGAGAGCATACATACGGCTCCTGCCTGAGCAAGCATCTCTATCATAAGTACACCGGGGGTAACGGGATATCCCGGGAAATGTCCCTTGAACCAGAAATCCTCTTCCTTGATGTACTTTCTTGCGTGTACCTTCACGCCTACTTCCAGTTCAACTATCTCATCTATGAGAAGGAACGGATCGCGGTGAGGGATTATTTCCATTATCTGTTCTTTATTCATAAGTATATCAGCCATTTTGTTTACTCCTTATTTATATCATTATCCGCAAGCATACCCATATCGTCCTCGGGTCTTATCCTGTACTTTTCAAATGGATCCTCGGGCACTTGTTCTGCGCTTTCGGACTGTAGTCCTGCTCCGTACACAACGCCCTCTCCTACTCCGTAGACCTCGCCGTCCTTGACGAAGCTCTTGAATGAGCCTACAAGCTGTGCAAAATGGGGATAACCCTTTTCGTTCCTGATACTGCTGTCTTCTTTCTCCATAAAATAGATAACAGCAGCATTTGCAGCTGCAAGAGATATAAACGTAATGTTTACAGGTATAAGTATGGCAGATATCAGAAGTCCTGCCTTAAAGCTGTACAGCTTACGTATCCCTATAAAATATATCATTAGAAACAGGTATATGGCTGCAAGCAGTACACATGGCAGGAACATTCCGCATGCTGCGTATATCAGCGAACCATTCTGCATCAGCATTAAAACAGTAATTACACCAATAGGAAGAAGTTTGTCATTCATTATCCATAGCCCCCAGAAATCACGCAGAAATCTCCAGCGTTTCTTCTGCATATCCAGCATACGCTGATTGTATTCCTTGAATTCGGCATACATCTCCGCAGAGGTGATATTGATGTGAGACTCGTCTATATTATCCTGTGTTATATATTTCAGTTCCATAACATTATAGGAAAGAACCGTCGTGGGGGTGATCTCTGTTAACCTTTTCGCGTATGCTGTCGTAAGTGAGATTGGTTATGCTGTCAGCATCGCTGTTTACAGTAGTTATCAGCAGCCTCGGGAACGAGGGATAGCCAAGTTCCTTTGAAAGCTTGTTCTCTTCGTTGTTGTAAAACCAGCCCATAGCGAAATTCGCCACAGGGAATAACAGAAAGACAAAGGATATCAGTATTGCAGGCAGCGACACAAGGCATAATACATACCTTTCACGGCAGTTCTTCAAGTATACGAAATACGTTACCAGTATAAGATATCCAAGAAATCCCAATGCAGCCAGAATTATGCGCCAGTTTGGTACATAATCGTTGCTGTATACCATTATAAGCGAGACCATGAACCCGATAACAAGTACATACTGGGTTATTACCCATGTGTTGAACAAAGCGTGTACGCGGCGGCGTTTGATGTTATTTCTCAAAGCTTCTATATTATATACACGCGCTTCCGCGAACATTTCGGGAGAGGTTATGTTCCTGCCGCCCGAATCTATTACTTCCTGAGTGAGGTACTTGTAATCCATTACTTTATGACCATTATAGGCTGGTCAAATTCTACTGCCTGACCGTCTGATACGAGTATCTGCTCTACAACGCCGTCATACTCTGACTGTATCTCGTTCATAAGCTTCATTGACTCGATTATCATAATAACGTCGCCCTTCTTTACCTCGTCGCCTGTCTTTACAAAAGGCGGCTTGTCAGGTGAAGGTGATGAGTAGAATGTGCCGACTATAGGCGATTTAACGATCTTTCCGCTTACTTCCTCAGCCATTGAAGCCTCGCTTGCAGCAAGTGTGCTGTCAACAGACGGGGCTGACTGTGCAGATGCTATCACAGGCATCGGCATTGCAGGAACGCTCTTCTTGCCCTTGATAGTGATAGTGTTGTCACCGCTTGATATCGTAAGCTCTGAGAGCTCCTTCTTATTGATTATGTCTGCCAGCTTCTCAATTGTTTCAAGGTCAAACTGACCGTAGATCTTCTCCATTTATATCCTCCTCAATCTTTTACCTTCTTGAAGCAGAGGGTAGCATTATGTCCGCCAAATCCAAGTGAATTTGAAAGGACAGCGTTTACCTCCTGTTCGATATTACCGCTTCCGCAGTAATCAAGGTCGCACTCCTCATCAGGCACCTTATAGCCGACTGTTGCGTGGATAAATCCTTCCTCGATGCTCTTTGCGCAGACTACAGCCTCAACTGCACCTGCTGCTCCGAGAAGATGTCCTATCATTGACTTTGTGGAGCTTATCTTCACGTTCTTTGCCTCGTCGCCAAAAGCAAGCTTTATAGCGGCTGTCTCATATTTGTCGTTAAGTCCTGTAGATGTGCCGTGTGCATTTATGTAATCTATATCAGCAGGAGTAAGACCTGCTTCTTCCATTGCAAGGCTCATGCCCTTGCCTGCGGCTTCACCGCTGGGCATAGGTGATGTCATGTGGTAGCCGTCACAGGTAGCGCCGTAGCCTGCTACCTCTGCGTATATCTTAGCTCCTCTTGCCTTTGCGTGTTCGTATTCTTCAAGTACAAGCACTGCGCTTCCCTCGCCGAGAACGAAGCCGCTGCGCTCCTTATCGAAAGGTATTGAAGCTCTTGTGAGGTCCTCGCTCTTTGTGAGAGCCTTCATGTTGGCAAAGCCGCCGAATGTGAACTCTACTCTTGTGGACTCTGTACCGCCTGCAAGACAAGCGTCAAGGTAGCCGTCCTTGATCTTTCTGAACGCTTCGCCGATAGAATGTGTACCTGATGCGCAGGCTGTAGTAACATCGAAATTAGCTCCTCTGAAGCCTGTTTTCATTGAGATAGTACCTGCTGCCATATTGCTTATCATCATGGGGATATAGAATGCGGACATTCTTCCCGGACCTTTTTCAAGATACTTGTTATGCTCTGTAAGTGTAAGGTCTACACCGCCAATGCCCGAGCCTACAAGTACGCCGACTCTGTAGGGGTCAACGTCCTTGAAGTCTGTTCCTGCATCTGTGAGAGCCTCATGTGCAGCAACTACTGCATACTTTGTAAAGAGGTCCATACGCTTTGCTTCCTTCTTGTCGAAGCAGCCTGCTACATCGTAATACTGCTCTTCGTCGAAATCGCGTACCATACCTGCTATCTTAACGCCTATGCGCTCTGTTTCAAACATATCTATAAAGGAGATGCCAAGCTTGTTTGCCTTTATGCCCTCCCAGAATTTATTAACTCCTGTTCCAAGTGGAGTAACTGCACCCATTCCTGTAATAACTACTCTTCTGCTCATATTTATTCCTTTCTTAAACCTCTATATAACTTAGTGTGATCAGAGCCTGCGCTCCATACTGCGAATATTATAGGTCTTACATAGCAAGTCCGCCTGATATCTCTATGACCTGACCTGTAACGTAAGAAGCGTTTTCAGATACAAGGAATGATACAACGGAAGCTATCTCCTCGGGCTCGCCGTAACGTCTGAGAGCTATGGCTTCGATCATCTTAGCCTTTAACTCCTCGGAAAGAACATCTGTCATAGGAGTATGTATAAATCCGGGAGCTACTGCGTTACAGGTGATATTGCGCGAGCCGAACTCCTTGGCTGTTGTCTTTGTCATGCCTATGATAGCTGCCTTTGATGCAGAGTAATTCATCTGTCCTGCATTTCCGTAAAGTCCTGCAACAGAAGCCACATTTACTATCTTTCCGTGTCTCTGCTTCATCATTACAGCTGTTACGTGCTTTGTCATATTGAAAACGCTCTTCTGGTTTACTGCGATGACTGCATCGTACTCCTCCTCGCTCATTCTTGCAAGGAGCTTATCCTTTGTTATACCTGCGTTATTTACAAGTGCGTCTATAGTGCCGAAATCAGCCTTTATCTGCTTTACCATAGCCTCGCACTGGTCAAACTTTGATACGTCTGCCGCATAGCACTCAGCCTTTACGCCGAATGAACGGCACTCCTCAGCAACCACAAGTGCCTTTTCCTTGTCACCGTCGCTTGGATAATGATTTATTACTACGTCAAAACCGTCCTGTGCAAGTCTTTTTGCGATACAGGCACCTATACCCTGTGATGCGCCTGTTATGATTGCTGTTGCCATATTGTTTACCTCCGTTTATGGTGTTTTTTGATACACTTATTCTATCACTTTTTCCGCAGTTTGTTAACGGGAAAAATGTCACTTTTCATAGTTACAATTGTCATTATTTTCAAATATCATATCGTATTCGATCAGAGCACCGTAGCCGCCCATTTTAACAGGGACATTTCCGACATATCTGTATCCCTGTGCAGCCATTTCGTCTATTACCTGACGCGGAGTCATATTGTCGTCTTCGCTCTTGCAATAGTAGGCTTGACCTATACCCGCTCTGCATCTGATATATTTATAATTGATCATATCTTCAGAAGCTTTTCTGCTCCGTCGTTTATTTCCTTAACGATCTCAGCACATGGCTTTATGTCGTTTACCATACCTGAGATAGCTCCGCAAAGGAAAGAACCGCTGTCCACATCGCCGTCAACTACTGCTCTGCGGAGTGCGCCCAGTGTGAGCTTTTCAAACTCATCTGGAGTAAGTGTGCCGTCCTTTTCACCCATAGCCAGCTTCTTTGCGAACTTTGTCTTGATATTTCTGCAAGGGTGACCTGTATATCTTCCTGTTACGATATTATCGGTATCCTTTGCCTTTATTACAAGTTCCTTGAATGTTGGATGTATCTGACATTCCTCGGAAGCAAGGAAGCGTGTGCCTATCTGAACGCCAACTGCGCCCAGCATGAAGGCTGCTGCCATTCCTCTGCCGTCTGCGATACCGCCTGCTGCGATAACAGGTATCTCAACTGCGTCTACTACCTGAGGTACGAGACACATTGTTGTATTCTCACCTATATGACCGCCTGACTCTGTTCCCTCAGCGATAACAGCGTCAGCACCTGCTTTTTCCATTCTCTTTGCAAGAGCTACGGACGGTACGACAGGCATTACCTTTATATCTGCTTCTTTCCATGCAGCCATGTATTTACCGGGGTTGCCCGCACCTGTTGTTATTACCTTTACGCCCTCGTCGATACAGAGCTGTGCAAGATCATCGGCATTAGGGCTCATAAGCATGATATTTACGCCGAAAGGCTTGTTTGTCTTTTCCTTGCAGAGGCGTATCTGCTCACGAAGATAGTCGATAGGTGCGCTGCCGCCTGCGATAAGTCCGATACCGCCTGCATTTGATACTGCGGAAGCAAGTGTGTGCTCAGCTACCCAAGCCATACCGCCCTGGATTATGGGGTATTCACAGCCGAGAAGTTCAGTAATGCGTGTTTTCATAATAGTTCTCCTTTTTGCCTTTGTAGGGGACGGCGTCTCGACGTCCCGCAAATATGATCAAAACTGACGTGCTGTCGAGGACGCCAGCCCCTACACTTAGTTCTTAGTTCTAAGTTCTTGATCAATACTCAAGTATTATTCCGCCGTAGGTAAGACCTGCTCCGAAGCCAATGAGAGCCAGCTTCTGTCCGCGCTTGATAAGTCCCTTTTCTATGCCCTCAGAGAGTGCCAGCGGTATTGACGCACTGGAAGTATTTCCGTAGTGGTCAAGTGTGATTATAAATTTATCCATAGATACGTCCAGCTTTTTGGCAGCTGTTTCGATTATCCTTATATTTGCCTGATGAGGCACGAACCAGTCTATATCGTCCTTGGTGATGCCCACCTTTTCTGCTGCACAGTCGAACGCCTTCGGAAGAGCCTGTGTAGCGAATTTGTATACCTCTTTGCCGTTCTGCTGGAGCTTGTGCATAGCTCCCTCAGGGATAGGATCTTCAAAATCGCTCTCTGTTGCAACTTCGGGAGCAGGACTGAGCGCTCTTGCATAGAGGTGCTTTGCACCGCTGCCGTCAGAGAAGAGTGCAGACGAGAACAGCTTGTCGCTTCTTTCGAGGACTGCTGCTGCCGCACCGTCACCGAAAAGTATACAGGTAGTACGGTCGGTAAAATCAAGGAAGCGCGAAAGAGCTTCGTTTGCAACTACAAGCACATATTTCAGTGAGCTGTCAGTCTCAAGGAAACGTCTTGCAGTATCCACGCCGTAAACAAATCCCGTACAGGCTGCGCCGATATCAAAGGCTGCTGCATTCACAGCTCCTATCTCATGCTGTATAACGCTTGCCATGCTCGGAGTGAGAAAATCCGAGGTGATAGTGCAGGATATTACCAGACCTATCTGTGCAGGGTCTATGCCTGCTGCTTCTATCGCTTTGAGAGAAGCCTGCTTTCCCATATACCATGTGGGCTCCCAGCCAGCCATAGGACGCTCTGTTATGCCCGTTCTCGTTCTTATCCACTCGTCGTTGGTCTCGATAAAACGGGTGAGGTCGTCATTCTTTAATACCTGCTCGGGCACGTATCTGCCCATTCCCAAAATGCTGATACCCATTAAAAAGCTCCTTAGAATCAATAAAAATTATGTGAACATGGTTGTAAAAACCAAAATTTTGTGTTATAGTAGTAGTGTTAGTACTTGAACATAAGGGGCTATCCCCTATATGGACATAATACCACACATAATATATTGTAAAGCATTTTGAGTTTTTTTGCAACGATATTTTGTCACTTTAGCACCCCGAAATCAAAATATCGTCATTTCTCACAAATTTACAATATACCATTCGGATATTTTCACCATTGATTTGTGTATACCACACAGAAAGGATGTTTTCAATTATGACAATTTCACTATTTTCAGGACAGGGCTCGCAGTACGAAGGCATGGGAAAGGATATTGCGGAAGCTATGCCTGAACTGGCGGAAGTCTACGAAACAGGTTCAGCCGTACTCGGCACTGATCTGAAGGAGATATGCTTCAATGCACCTCTTGACGAGCTTTCAAGAACGATCAACTCTCAGCCTGCTATTATGGCTACTTCTATCGTATGCCTAAAAGCCGCACAGTCAAAGGGCTTCACTTTTGACGGCGTTGCAGGTCACTCTCTCGGCGAATACGCTGCTATGTACGCTTCGGGAATGATAACCCTTGAGGACGCTTTCCGCCTTATCAAGGCAAGAGCTGCCGCTATGGAGGAGGCTACCACTTCAACTAAGGGCGCAATGGCTGCTATAATGAAGATCGCTCCCGAAGAGGTCGAAAAGGTTTGCAGCTCTGCCAAGGAGTATGTCACAGCCGTAAACTATAATTCTCCTGTACAGACAGTTATCGCAGGTACTCCCGAGGGCATCGCTGAGGTAAGCGATATATTTGCCGAAATGAAGGCAAGGGTTATCCCGCTCAACGTTGCAGGTGCTTTCCATTCAAAGCTCATGCAGCCTGCTGCGGATAAATTCTATGAAACTGCAAAGACTATTACTTTCAAGGCTCCGCAGGTGAAGTATTACTCAAACCTCACAGGCGGCGAGCTCAATGACTTCTCGGATATGGCTTCAATGCTTGCAAAGCATATAGTTTCCCCTGTACGCTTCACTTCCGAGCTTGCTGCTATGCAGGAAGCAGGTGCGGACAAGTTCGTTGAATTCGGTCCCGGAAGAACTCTCACAGGACTGGTCAAAAAGACGCTCAAAGATGTAACAGCTGTAAACGTTGAAAACATGGAAACACTTGAAGGAGCATTATCATGAATAAATTTGCACTTAT
>CAMYYQ010000005.1 GCA_947303535.1 uncultured Ruminococcus sp. | reverse complement strand
GCTACCTCCACCTTGGCAAGGTGGCGCTCTACCAGATGAGCTAAATCCGCATTGTGGTGCTTCCGGTCGGAATCGAACCAACGACACGAGGATTTTCAGTCCTCTGCTCTACCGACTGAGCTACAGAAGCTTGAATGGCGACCCCGAACAGACTCGAACTGTCGACCTCCTGCGTGACAGGCAGGCGTTCTAACCAACTGAACTACGAGGCCATGTGGTGGGGACTACAGGGCTCGAACCTGTGACCCTCTGCTTGTAAGGCAGATGCTCTCCCAGCTGAGCTAAACCCCCACATCGCATTGCTTTATTCTGTCATTTCAGGTGTCTTATCCCTGACGACGAAAATAATTATACCACAGTATTTTTGATTTGTCAAGCATTTTTTGAAAAAAATTTCAGATTTTTTTAAAAAAGTCTGAAAAAGCCTATTTTAAGCAAAAAAATTCGCATATATGATAACTACCGGCAAACAGAAAAGCCATAGCATCTCTGACCGTGAGACGCTATGGCTGAAAGTTATTATTCCTGTGCCATTAACACAGACACTGTTTTAGTTTTTCAGAGCCTTTTCAAGCCACACGCTTGCAATATCGAGTGCTTCATAGAGACCGCACTCGCGCTCTGTGTTCTTAACAAAAGCCTTCAGGGGGTTGGGCTCGTTGGTATCCATCTGAACGACTCTTACCTTTGATGTCACCTTTTCGCCGTTTTCTTCTTTGGTATCGAGTATCTGAATGAAAATAACATAAGGGTCAGACATAAAGCCATAGTATATGTCATTTCCGTTTCTTACCAGAGGGTAGCCCTTATATGTGTTGAATTTTGCGTTCATTATATACCTCCTTGGAATTTTACCAGTTTTTAATGTAATCCTCTCCTGTGCCTATGCGCTTGATATTTTCAATGAGGGTCTTTACATAGGACTTTGTACAGTAATACTTGCTCTCGCCGTTTATAACGATAAGAGAGCGCATTACCGAATCATCATAAAAATCATAAGTTGTAGTTGTATTTGCATACTCATCGGTATACTTTATAGTTGCCATCGGTTCACCCTCAGGAACAGGCACACCTACTGCAAATTCCTCTGCATTTGTACCTGTAAGGAACGAATAGAACAGTCTGTATCTTTCGGAATCAAATTCCTCTCCGTTCTTTCTTACAAAGAAATCGCTTGACTTAGGACTGTCAGGAACTTCGTCCTCATTCTTGGGTTTAATTATGAAATCCACCTTTTCTCCTCCGCCGCTGACGGAAAGATCGGTGATATTCCATACATAATTTGTTATAAGAAGACGGGTAACTATATCTATAGGCTTTACAGTAAGCCATTTAGCCTTGTCGGCAGAAACGGTATAGATGATATTTCCGCCCTCAAGCATAGCATAGCTGCACTTCTTGCCATTATCGTCCGAGAATGGCTCGCCGAGCAGGAGCTTATAGGTGTTTCCGTCATCACATTCCATAGTTACGGTACAGAAAGGTGCGTCAAGACCTGCATTTTTGATATCTTCCTCTTTACAGCCTATAACGTAAATATCCGAAGCTTCAAGTCCGAACATACCGTTGGTTATATCTGTAGACTTTTCTACAGCAAGATAGCTTTCAACAGGAGATACCAGCTTGTGTGAAGCAGAAGTACCGCCGGAATTCTTATCCTTGCTCGCCTCATCGTATTCTATAAGCATATCTTCGTCCATATCACTGCGCTGTACTCTCAGACTTTTGACAATAGGATATGCGTTATCAGCAGGCTTTGCAAGTATGACCTTTGAGATAAAGTCCTTCTGACCCTTCTTAAAGTCCGCAGCAGTTCCCGCACTTATGATATATACGTCTTTTTTGCCGTCGATCATACAATAAGTCGCGTCACCCGAAGGTGTATCGTCGCCTAAATATAGCTTGACCTTATTGCCTGACTCATAGGTGAATTCCACCTCTGCGCAAGGCTTGTCGAGACCGTATTTTCCAAGATCGTCACAGCCCTCGGCAATAAGTTCCTTTGCCTGTAAGCCGTTTCCATTATTGATAAGAGACGACAGCGTTGAGGTATCCGCGTTTATATCATCACCATTTTCAAATGAATAAACAGGGACAGCATTTTCTTCCTCACTCTGAACTTTCTGCATTATTATATTCAGAACGCCCTCACTGTTCTTGATAACAGCACTTTTTACAACTGCATCAGCATTGCCGTTGTCACTTATAAGGACAGTTCCCTGTCCCAAAGCCTGAGTTGCTATAAGCTCCATTGTAGACTGAGTATTGCCGTTGTCTCCCTTTCCTTCTTCCGGGGTAAACTTCATATAGGCGTATCCGCCTCCCAGCATAGCCGCAAGGACTGCACTGAGAGCGATAATACCCTTTGCCTGTTTTTTCATTTATTCTTTCTCCTTAACAGTACGACAACTCCAACAGCAGCAACAAGGAACGGGATCACCCAGATAACGATGATCTTTATAACATTTGATTCATTGATAGTCGTTCTGATAAATGACTGCTGTAAATTCTTGTCAGGAACGATAACACCGCTTTCCTTACCTGTCATGTTATTAATGATATTAAGGACAACATTGCCGTTATTATATGCAGTGCTCTGTGTGAGGTATGTGCTGCTTGTCATTGCAGCACTTCCCATAACGAGGAGACTGCTTGTCATTGTCTTTACCTGCTCTGTACGCTGCTTCTGTGAAAGCATTACAACTGTCTTTGCGCCCGCTTCACCTGTTGAAGTTTTCATATCCTTCATATCAACAGTATAAGACTCATCGCATGATTTAAGAACTTCCTTTACAACGTCCTCATTGTTCTTTTTCAGTAATGAGATCTCTCTTGCAAAAGGAGCGATGATAGGCAGCTTCTCGTTAGGGAGCTTGCCCACAGAGTCGGGATCGTTTACATTGACCATTATGTTTGAAGCGTACTGGTCTGCATTAGTCTCATCGATTATGATGCTGTCTTCCACCTTTATGCTCCAGTCAGCAAGGAATTCGTCAATATTAGTGAGATTTGTCGATGAAAGATCAGGGACATAGATCATGCTCTTTCCGTAATTACCGCCGTTTTTGAGGAAATCATCAAGCTTTGTGATTATAGGTGCAGTAAAGTCAACGGAAGGAGTATAGATAACTACCATATCGAACTTTTCAGGATCAAGCTCATCTGTAGCTATGTCGATATCCGTACATTCATAACCGTTCTTTGCAAGAAGCTTATCCTCGAAAGAAGCTATAACATAAGAATAGTTATCGGCATTGTAGACAGAAGCACCGTTCATAGTCTTTACGAAAGCCACGCTTACAGGGTGAGCGTCTGTAACATTCAGAATAGCAGAAGTAAGAGTACTCTCACCAACGAAATTCAGGCTCTGTGTTGACTGATTCGGAGCGATCATATTCTGTACTTCAGCTTCAGAAAAGACTTCCACCTTATCTCCAGAAGAGATAATGATATTATTATGTTCAATGTCGCCTGTATAATTATCCTTATACTTGTTTATGATATCAGGATCCTTATCCATATTGACATATTTTACATTGACACTTCCTTCTCCCTGCTCAGCATATACCGAGTATTTATCAAGTATCTCGGGTATGATCTCAAAGGGTATCTCGATAATGATACCATTGTCAGCATACTGTTTCTCGATATTGTTTCCAAGATCCTCAAAATAGCTTCTTTCAGCAGTAACAACGATGTCAACGTCCTTTTTCAGTGACTTTACAGCATTGACAGACTGCTCTGTAAGCTCATATCTGCTGTCGGGAGTTATATCCAGCTTCATGGGTTTGCGCTTAGCCACTACGCCCACCATGATATTGAGCACAACGACTATAGCAGTAACGAGAGCAATGATAGCATAGAACATAGTGCCGTATTTCAGCTTCTTGAAGTTTCTCTTTTCATGAGCTTCTTCGGTCACTTCTGTTCCGCTTACCTTTGACTCATCAGTATCTTTTATACTCATCTGTATCAAAACCTTCCTTTCATGAATAGATCAGCTCCAGCGTCTCTTCTCAAGCACCTTGACGGTGAAGAAATTGAAGAGGAAAGCTACGCTGATAAAGAATACTACACTGGTGAGACTGAATACTCCCCTTGTAAATTCAATATATCTTGAATAGAAGGCTAATGAAGTAACGATATTATAAATGCCCTTCTCGAACCAGTTTCCGTTTGCGAAATTTGATACGAGCAGCTCTGAAAGATACATAACAAAGAGCAGAACAAGGCTTACAACAGCAGAAGCCATCTGGTTCTCGGTAAGTGAGGATACGAACAATCCTACAGCTATGAAAGCTGCGCCGAGGAAAAGCATTGCAAAATAGTTTCCGATAAGCGGAGTCCATGCTATCTCGCCGAGATAATTGAGAATAAAAGCATATACAAATACGATAGACTCAGCGATAATGTACAGCGTAAGAGCTGCAAAATATTTTCCAAGAACTATATCCCACAGACTTATAGGAGCTGTAAGAAGTCCCTGATCTGTCTTATTCTTCTTTTCTTCACTGAGAAGCTTCATTGTGAGTACAGGAATAAGACACATTACCACATAGAACATTGAACTGAACATAGAAGCTACATTCGTGGTGTTCGACATGATAGTACCTGTAAAGAAGAATATACCTGAAACCAGCCAGAACACAGCAAGAAATACATAAGCTATGCCCGACGTAAAGAATGCGCCCATTTCGCGCCTGTAAATAGCTGACATTATTCCTCACCTCCGTTATCTTCGCTGCTTTCTGCCGGTGTTTCCTCAGCTTTTTCCTCAGCCTCGTCTCCGGTATCTTCCTGAACAGCCCTGAGCTTGCCGTTCTCAGTACGCTTTATAGCTATCTTTGGTTTGGAACTGCCGCTCTTTTTGCTATTATTCTTTTTGATATCCTCGTCCATAGTGATCTTGAGGAATATGTCCTCAAGAGTAAGGTCTGAAAGCTGGAGCATGAGGATATTCCAGCCTCTCTCGGCACACATCCTGTTGAGCTCGCGGCGGATATCATTCTCGCCGTCAGTCTCCACATCATAATCGTAAATGCCCTTTTCACGCTCCATATCAGCGCGGACATATTTTACGCCGCCTATAGACTTGATAGCGTCTATTATTTCACGCTTGTCATCGGCAGTATGGGTAGGACCTTCGATACGAAGTACCATTTTATGCTCATTGGTGATGTTGCAGGCTATTTCCTCGGCAGTGCCGTCAGCAGCAACTTCGCCCTTGTTTATAATGATGATCCTGTCGCATACAGCCTGTATCTCAGGGAGTATGTGTGATGACAGTATAACTGTATGTCTCTTGCCCAGCTTTTTGATAAGTGTTCTTATCTCGATTATCTGGCTCGGGTCAAGACCAACTGTAGGCTCATCAAGAATGAGCACAGGCGGATTGTTGATAAGTGCCTGAGCAAGACCTACTCTCTGACGATAACCTTTTGAAAGGTTCTTTATCAATCTATGTCTTACGTCCTGTAACATACAACGTGTGCAGATGTCCTTGAGATGAGCTTTTCTCGGGAGCTTGCACTTTTTAAGATCATACATGAAATTGAGATAGGCATCTACCGTCATATCAACATAGAGAGGCGGTATTTCAGGCAGATATCCTATATTTGCCTTTGCTTTCTTAGGCTCTTCCAGAATGTCTATATCGTCAATGAGTATCTCTCCCGAAGTTGACGATATATAACCTGTCAGCATATTCATGGTCGTTGACTTTCCTGCACCGTTAGGTCCGAGGAAGCCGAGTATCTCTCCCTTTTCGACCTTGAAGCTGATATCGTTTACAGCTACCTTTGAGCCGTATTTTTTAGTAAGGTTTTTGACCTCTATCATTGGGTTTTACACTCCTTATTATAATAATTCAGAGGTTGCGCGGCTGATACGCCGCAATTTCAGTAATATCTATGGTAATACTTATTTGTGATAACAGAGTGAAAGCAGCGCGAATTTTTCAAAAGACATTGGCTGCTGCCTGTATATCAGCATTTATCTGTGCTTTCAGCTCATCGAGAGAGCCGAATTTCATTTCGGGGCGAATAAAGCTTTTAAAGCATACGTCTGCGTTTTTGCCGTAAAGGTCGCCCTTATATCCGATGATATGGGTCTCCGCAAGAGGTCTGCGGACGCCCTCTATAGTAGGCTTTACTCCCACATTCGTCACCGACGGCAGCACCTTTCCGCCAACGTTGGTGAGTGTGCTGTACACGCCGTACCTCGGCACAAGCTGTCCATCGGCAAAGTCCTGATTTATAGTAGGAAAGTCGATAGTCCTGCCGATGTGATTTCCGTCAGTTACCTCTGCGTTTATGAAATAAGCAGAGCCCAGCAGATCGTTTGCAGAAGCAATATCGCCTTTCAGCAGAAGCTCTCTTATACGGCTTGACGAAACAACGCTGCCGCCGTATTCAACTGCACCGACTACCTCGACTTCAAAGCCGAAACGCTTTCCGAAGTCTGTAAGCTCCTGCGCACCCCATGCAGCATTTTTTCCGAATCTGAAATCATCACCGCAGCACACGTGAGCAGCGCTCATCTGCCTGCAAAGTATCTCCTGTGCGAATTCTTCACCTGTAAGACCGCAAAGGCTCTCAAACGCCGGACTTATAATATCGTCCACGCCTATCTGCTCCAAGAGGAGTATCTCCTTTTCGGTCTTTGTATAGATAAATCCAGACGAACCGCCTGATTTTCTCAGCACGCACTCAGGCTCGAAAGTGAATACCGAAGCCGTAAGTCCGTTTTGGCGCTGAGCCGCAGCCGCATCTATCACAGCCCTGTGACCGAGATGCACACCGTCGAAAAGTCCAAGTGCGACAGCAGTTTTTTTACTTCCCATGCCATCACCCTAAATTCTTTCCCACACGAAGGATACCGCCCTCGCGGTCAGCAAAAGCCGTGCCTATAAAAGCACCGTCAAAGCCGTACACTCCGTAGCACTCCGCATCATCGCGTATATTGCGGAGCTTTGAAAGATCAAGCTTCACGCCGTTTCGGTACATTCTTGTCTGCGCCTCACCCAGCCTGAGCTTAGGAAGCTTTTCAAACACTCTTTCGATAGGCAGGATAAGCTCCTCCAGCCTGTCCTCGTCCTTTGCTTTCTGTATCTCTTCCAGTGAAAAACATTCATCAAGACCGAAGCCGCCTGAGGAAGTCCTTACCAGTGAGGTCATTATCCCTCCGCAGCCCAGCCTTTCGCCGATATCGCTGATTATAGTTCTTATATAAGTACCCTTGCCGCAGGATATTGACAGTACGCCCTCACGGGTAATGCTGTCATATTCCTCCAGCACAAGCTTTGATACTTCTATTTCACGAGCTTCGCGCTCGACTTCTATTCCTTGTCTCGCAAGGTCGTAAAGGCGTTTTCCGCCCACCTGAACAGCCGAATACATAGGCGGGAGCTGCATTATCTTTCCTGTAAACTCAGGTATAACAGCTTCTACAGCAGCTTTTTCAACCGCCATATCCGACTTTTCACTGACCTCGCCCCAGATATCCTGCGTATCCGACACCGCACCGAGGCGGAAGCCTGCACGATAGCTTTTGGTATTATCGGGCATGATATCGCAGGCTTTCGTGGCATTGCCCACGAATACAGGCAATACTCCCGTAGCCATAGGGTCAAGAGTACCGCCGTGTCCGAGCCTTTTCATCTGAAGTATGCCGCGGAGTTTAGCGACAACATCAAATGAAGTAAAATCCTGTGGTTTGTTTACGCAGAGAATACCGTTCATTTGCTGAGAGCTCCTTCAACAGCACTGATAAGGTATTTCTTAGCCTCCTCCAGCGGACCGTCGATAGTGCAGCCTGCTGCCTTTGCGTGACCGCCTCCGCCTATCATCTGACATATAGCCGAAACATTAACGTCATTTGCCGAGCGGAACGAGCACTTGAACACGCCGTCCTCACGCTCGCGCATAAGGATACCGACCTCTGTTTCCTCAAGCTGTATAGTCAGCGGAGCAAAGCCCTCAAGCTCCTCCATAGAAACGTTCATAGCCTTCATCATGTCCTGTGTAACAGCTGCAATAGCAAGCTTTCCGCCGAGGCAGTATTCCATGAGTTCGTTTACTTTTGCTTCAAGCTTCAGTCTGCCCATAGACTTAACATCGAACATATAACGGTTTATCCTTGCGAAATTGATATCATAGCTGCGCATCATCTCTGCTGCTATCTCGTGAGCACGGGGAGTAGTACAGTCGTACTTGAAGCAGCCCGAGTCCGTAGCTATGCCTGTATAAAGGCACATAGCGCAGTGCCTTGTTATCTTTACGCCCATGTACTGCGCAAGATCATAGATTATCTCGCAGGCAGCAGTAGCGTCACTGCGGAGCAGAGTTTTCTCCGCATAATTCTTATTTGAGATGTGGTGGTCGATGCAGAGCTGCACCTTGCCGCCGTAGATGTCCTTATAGTCGCCCATAAGGTTTTCGTCGGCGATATCCACCGCGATAATTGTCTTAGGCTCAAACTCTTCTCCTGCGCCTTCGCTTACAAGAAAATCATAGCGCGGCGAAGGAAAGCCGTCATGGCACACGACTCTGCTGCGGATACCAAGCTGAGCAAGGATATCCTTCAAGCCAAAGCCTGCACCTATACAGTCACCGTCAGGATTACGGTGAGTGATAATAACTGCGTCCTCGCAGTTTCTGAGAAAGAGCTCAGCCTCACTGAAACCGATGAACATAGTGATCCTCCTTACAGCAAGTCATGGAGCTTTTTGCTTATCTCCGCGCTTCTTTCGATAGAATTGTCGGCAACGAAGGTAAGATCAGGAGCTTTACGCATTTTTAGTCTGTGAAAAAGCTCTCTCTTGATAAATCCTGCCGCACTTTTAAGTCCTTCAACAGACTGCTTTGCTCTTTCAAGCCCCTCAAAGCTGGATACATATATCTTACAGCTTGACATATCGCCCGAAAGATCAGCTCTAACGATAGTGAGCATCTTATCTATGCGCGGATCTTTAAGCTCTCTGAGAATTGCTGTCATTTCCCTTTTTATGTCTTCAGCCATACGGCTGTTCTTGAAATTAGGCATGGTAATCCTTCCTTGTATCACAAGCTGACGGTGAAACCGCCCTCTTTTTTCTCTTCATGCTTATCGGAGTCGGCAGATCTTGCAGACTTTTTCCCGTTTTTCTTGGCAGGCTTTTTTGTCTGCTTCTTCACAGGCTTATCCTCGGCTGCCTTATCCTCAGCTGCCTTTTCCTCGGCAGCTTCTTCATCAGCTTCGGGCTCGGGCTCTGCCTCAGCAGCAGCGCCCCCATCAGCTGCCTGCTCAGGCTCGGCAAAGAATCCATCGCCGAATATATCCGCAGAAAAAGCTACATCTTCATCGCTGCGGCTGTAATCGGGTATTTCCTCGTCGCCCTCTTCGCCGTAGTAGATATCGGCATAATTGCCGTATTCGGGTTCAAGCTCCACATCACGAACAGGACGCTCGATACCCATAAGATCATCTGTGTATGCTTCAGGTTCTTCAAATGCGCTGCACTGACCGAGAAGTATCTTCTTTACCGATTCAAAGAAGAATATGTCGATAGGACCGAAATCGTCCCACGCCAGTGCCTCATTGCAGTACTGCAGCATATCCGCAGTACTCATTCTGCTGTTATCCATGAGAAATTCCCCCTTTATCATTGATGAGAATAATTAATTTTTAATCTTCACGGTATTCCTCAACGATATAAGCCTCGAAGATATCGCCTTCCTTAACGTCGCTGAACTTTTCGAGACTGATACCGCACTCGTAGCCTTCTGCTACTTCCTTAGCGTCGTCCTTGAAACGCTTGAGTCCTGATATCTTATCATCTGCGATGATGATTCCGTCACGTACTACACGCACCTGACTTCCTCTTGTTACCTTACCGCTGAGTACATAGCTTCCTGCTACCATACCAACGTTGGATATCTTGTATACCTGTCTTACCTCTACTCGTCCCTGCTCGACCTCACGAGTCTTAGGAGCGAGCATACCCTTCATGGCAGTTGTGATCTCCTCGATAGCATCATAAATGATACGATAGAGTCTGATATCAACGCCGTCACGGGCTGCATTCTCAGCAGCAACAGGATCGGGTCTTACATTGAAGCCGACGATGATAGCGTTTGAAGCAGCTGCAAGCATAACGTCGCTTTCCTTAACAGCACCAACTGCACCGTGGATAACTCTTACTCTTACCTCATTGTTTGAGAGCTTTTCGAGAGACTGCTTAACAGCTTCAACAGAACCCTGAACGTCAGCCTTTACAACGATCGGGAGCTCCTTGATCTCGCCCTCAGCGATCTGGCTGAACAGGTTATCGAGAGTAACCTTGCGGTAAGCGTTGAACTGCTCCTGCTTCTGCTCATGCTTTCTCTGCTCAACGAGCTCACGGGCAAGTCTTTCGTCCTCAACTGCGTTGAAGATATCGCCTGCGCTCGGAACTTCTGCAAGACCTGTTATCTCAACAGGAACAGAAGGACCTGCTTCCTTTACAGTTCTGCCCTTGTCGTTTGTCATAACTCTTACACGACCTACAGCAGTACCTGCGATAAGAACATCACCCTGTCTGAGAGTACCGTTCTGTACGAGAAGTGTAGCGATAGGACCTCTGCCCTTGTCAAGACGAGCCTCGATAACAGTACCCTTTGCAAGTCTGTCAGGGTTAGCCTTGAGTTCCTTTACCTCAGCAACGAGGAGAACGTTTTCGAGAAGTTCATCAATACCCTCACCTGTCTTAGCTGAAACAGGAACGCAGATAACGTCGCCGCCCCAGTCCTCGCATACAAGGTCGTACTTTGTGAGCTCTTCCTTGATACGGTCGGGGTTAGCACCTTCCTTATCCATCTTGTTTATAGCAACTATGATAGATACTCCTGCTGCCTTTGCGTGGTTGATAGACTCTACAGTCTGCGGCATGATACCGTCATCAGCAGCAACAACGAGGATAGCGATATCAGTGATATTAGCACCTCTTGCACGCATTGAAGTGAAAGCCTCATGTCCGGGAGTATCGAGGAATGTGATGTCCTGTCCGTTGATATTTACCTGATAAGCACCGATGTGCTGTGTGATACCGCCTGCTTCGCCTGCGGCAACGTGAGCATTTCTGATGCGGTCGAGGATAGAAGTCTTACCGTGGTCAACGTGACCCATAACAACTACAACAGGGCAGCGCGGCTGGAGATTTGTATCGTCGTCATCTGTATCGTCGATAAGACGCTCCTCAATAGTAACGATAACTTCCTTTTCTACCTTTGCACCCATCTCGTCTGCAACGAGAGCAGCTGTATCAAAATCTATCTCCTGGTTTATAGAAGCCATAACGCCAAGCTTCATAAGCTGCTTGATAACGTCTGTAGCAGTAGCTTTAAGACGTGTAGCAAGCTCGCCGACAGTGATATTATCAGGGATAAGTACCTTGAGCTGCTGCTTTCTTGCTCTTTCGAGTTCAAGTCTCTTGAGCTTTTCAGCCTCGCTCTCCTTCTTTGAGAACTGCTGGCGGTTTCTCTGAGCTGACTTCTGATTTATCTTCTGCTTCTTTGAAGAATAGTTGTCGTTCTTATGCTTGTTTGAGGTAGCCATCTGGTCGTATCTCTCGTTGTACTTGTCGAGATCCACGTAGCTTCCTCTTGTATCCACTGTTCTGCGCTGAGTGGAGGTCTGGGCGGTCTCGGAGCTGATGGTTGCGTTGAACTTTGTTCTCTCGCCTCTGTCCTGAGCCTTTGCCTGCTCCTTCTTCTTGTCCTTTTTCTTATCGTGGACATGAGCAGTGTTCTTATCAGCTTCCTGAGTCTTTTCCTGTACCTTTTCTTCCTTCTTAGGCTCAGCAGACTTTTCCTCAGCCTTTACAGGCTCTGCCTTCGGCTCGGACTTTGCTTCCTGTTTAGGCTCGGGTTTAACTTCCTGCTTAGGCTCTTCCTTAGGAGCTTCCTTGACAGCAGGAGCAGCAGCTTCCTGCTTCTTCTCGGGCTCAGCCTTTTTAACAGGAGCTTCCTGTGCCTTTTCTTCCTTCTTAGGCTCAACAGTTTTTTCAGCCTTCTTTACAGGTGCGGACGCAGCAGCTGCCTTTTTCTCTTCCTTTTTAGGCTCTTCAGTGTTCTTTTTCTCAGCAGGCTTCTTAGCAGCTGTAGTCTTTTTCTCTTCCTTTGCAGCATCTTCCTTGACAGGCTTGGGATCATTCTTTGAGTTGAAATAATCATTCAGTGAGCCTACAGAATAACGATCCTTTGTGTAGTGCTCAAGAACTGTGTTCATTTCCTCCTCAGTGAGAGAAGAACCCGTTTTCTTCTTATTATCGCCTTTTTCAGCGAAAAAGTCGATCAATTCCTGTGCAGGGATATTTATATCCTTTGCAGCGTCGCTTAACTTTATTTTTTTTGCCATAGGCCTGATTACCTCCAATTTGTCTTTGCCGTATCAATGCGGCAGTAATATATCTATAACGTATCTATATCAACGCATCACTGCGATCAATCAGATATTATCCTCTCAAAACCGTCAGCAAAGCCCTTGTCTGTTACTGCTATGACAGCTGTCTCTTTTCCGCAGAGCTTTCCGATATCGGCTTTGCTCATTTCCGATGCGAGAGACTTTACACCGTATTTCTCACAGTAAAACTTTACTTCCTTTACGGTCTTTTCAGAAGCGTCAGAAGCGGTAAGCAAGCAGAAAGCAGTACCGTTTTTCACAGCCTCGACTGCACTGTCGAAGCCCTTTACAGTCTTGCCCGCTCTGATACAGATACCGAGAAGATTAGCTGTCCTGCGGCTCTTCTCTGAGCTCATTCATCATCACCTCATAAACGCTTTCTTCGATCTTGCATGAGAAGGATTTTTCAAATCTTCTTGCTTTCCTTGCCTTTTCCAGACAATCTGTACTGCGGCAGATATAAGCACCTCTGCCTGCTGCCTTGCCCTTGAAGTCAAGACTTATCTCGCCCTCGGGAGATTTGACCACACGTATAAGCTCTTTCTTTGGCTTCATCTCACTGCAGCCGAGACACATTCTCATAGGTGTCTTTTTTGGCTTCATAATTATTCCTCGTCAGCAGCAGGAGTTTCAGCAGCTTCCTCAGCTGCTTCGGTCTTTTCCTCTTCCTCAGCGGCAGGAGCTGTCTCCTCGCCCTCTGTCTCAGCAGGAGCAGACTCGAATACAGGAGCAACAAAGTCAGGGCTCATCTCAGCAGCTTCCTCACCTGTTACATTGTCAAACTGCGGCTTGATATCGATCTTGAAGCCTGTAAGCTTTGCAGCAAGCTTAGCGTTCTGTCCCTTGTTGCCGATAGCAAGTGAGAGCTGATTGTTAGGAACGATAACTGTACATACCTTTTCTTCCATAGAAACGATGACTGTCTTGAGTACCTCAGCAGGAGCAAGTGCTCTTGCGATGAATTCCTCAGGAACTTCGCTCCACGGGATGATGTCGATCTTTTCACCGCTGAGCTCGTTTACTACAGCAGTTATTCTTGAACGCTTAGGACCGATACAAGCACCTACTGCGTCAACGTTCTCGTCCTTTGACCATACAGCGATCTTTGTTCTTGAACCTGCCTCACGGGAGATAGACTTTACTTCAACAGTACCGTCATATATCTCGGGAACTTCCTGCTCAAAGAGTCTCTTTACGAGGTCCTTGTGAGTACGTGAGATCTTTACTACAGGCTTCTTGTTCTTGCCGATGATGCCTGTGATGTATACCTTTACTGACTTTCCTTCCTCAAGGTTCTCACCGGGTATCTGCTCGTTGCGGAAGAGATAGAGCTCAGTTCCGTCATAAACAACAGTAACAGTACCTCTGCCGGGTTCTACCTGAGAAACTCTTGCTGTGATACATTCGTGTTCCTTCTGCTCGAACTTGCTGAGCATCTGCTCGCGGTTGATCTCTCTCAGGTCACCCTTTATGGACTGCTTAGCTGAGAGAGCAGCCATTCTGCCGAGCTTTGAGATATCAAGTTCCTTCATGATAGTTCCGCCGACCATAGCATTTGGGTCCATAGTCTTTGCAACGTCTATATTTACTTCGTTTTCATCGATAGGTTCATCGTCGATGATATCCTGTCTGATATACATTTCAAACTTTTTCGTTTTAGGATCAATCTCAACTGTTATCCTCTCTTCGCTGTGCGGATAAGCTCTTCTTGCTGCCTTGAGCATAGCTGACTTTACCTTTTCGATAAGCAGCTCTGTCTCCACACTGTTTTCTTCGCCAAGAGCCTCAAGTGCCTTGAAAAAGTCCTTATTCATGTTCATGTCTGTAAATTCCTCCAATATATTAT
>CAMYYQ010000004.1 GCA_947303535.1 uncultured Ruminococcus sp. | reverse complement strand
GAAATAGAGCTTGCTCAGAGAATGGCTAAGGGCGATCCTTACGCTAAAAAGAGGCTTTCGGAAGCTAACCTTCGTCTTGTTGTTTCTATCGCTAAGAAGTATGTAGGAAGAGGTATGCAGTTCCTCGACCTTATACAGGAGGGCAATCTGGGTCTTATAAAGGCTGTTGAAAAGTTTGATTACACCAAGGGCTTCAAGTTCTCCACATACGCTACATGGTGGATAAGACAGGCTATCACCAGAGCTATTGCCGATCAGGCAAGAACTATCCGTATCCCCGTTCATATGGTGGAAACTATCACAAAGGTAAAGAAGGTTTCAAGCCAGCTTCTCCATGAGAACGGTCACGACCCAAGCCCCGAGGAAATAGCTGACAAGCTCAATATGCCTGTGGACAAGGTTCGTGAGATCATGCGTGTGGCTCAGGATCCTGTATCTCTCGAAACTCCTATCGGTGAGGAGGAGGACAGCCACCTGGGTGACTTTATCCCTGATGATGATGCTCCTGCTCCTGCTGAAGCAGCTTCACATACTCTCCTCAAAGAGCAGCTCAACGAGGTCCTTTCCACACTTACAGACCGTGAAGCAAAGGTGCTCAAGCTCCGTTTCGGTCTTGAGGACGGCAAGTCACGTACTCTTGAGGAAGTTGGTCAGCGTTTCGACGTTACCCGTGAGCGTATACGCCAGATAGAGGCAAAAGCGCTCAGAACCCTCCGTCACCCAAGCAGAAGCAAAAAGGTCAAGGACTTCCTTGACTGATACATATTCAGTAATGGCAATGATCCGCTGATTACAGCACTTTTATCTGATAAATACTAATTGATGTTTTTTATAATACAATAGATCAAAACATATACAAGGGGGAGCTATGGAAAAAAAGCAAACACTGACCGGACTTCGGGCAATGAAAGTGATTTGCGTTTTTCTTTTGTTTTGGTGGCACAGTCCTTTAATGAAACCTCCGTTTGATATCGGCGCAAGAGCCTGCGAGTTTTATTTTGTTGTTTCAGGATTTCTTGTTGCATATCAGCACGCTGATAAAAATAAAGATGCGAAATGGAAGGATTCATTTTCTTACCTGAAAGAAAAAATATGCAAAATGTGGCCGCTTCATTGTTTCTGTTTTCTGCTTGTTCTGTTAAATGACGGAGTATTCGGAGACTTCCTTGAAAGATCGGTAACTGCGCTTTTTAATATTTTTCTGCTGCACGCCTGGATAAATGATGCAAATGTATTTTTTTCCTTCAACGGTGTAAGCTGGTTTTTATCTGCGATCTTATTTTGCTATTTTTTGTCTCCGCTTCTGTTGAAGGGACTAAAAACCAAGAGGTCCGTGATCGTTTCTTTTACAGTTATTGCTTCTTTAAGACTTTTTGCAGAATTTCTTCAAATAAAAGGATACAACGTGTTTGTTCCTTTTTCGATGCATACTTTTCCTGTGATCCGTGCTATGGAGTTTTACTGCGGCATGACATTGTACCGATTCCGCGAATACCTCAATAATTTTTTGATTCGGCACAAAAAAGAAAACAACATATTATTGTATTCAATTTCAGAGTTTTTGATGCTATTTCTTACGATCTGGCTGGTCGTTACCCAAAACAACAGCTGGATGAGAGGACACTATGTTTTGTTATTCTGCTGCTTAGTATTTGTTTTCTCGTTCAATAAAGGCGTTGTCTCTATTATCACGAATGATCTGGCATTTAAAAGAAATCCTTTGGCAAAAGTATTAGCTATGCTTTCATGCTATGAATTCGAGATATTCATGCTGCATCAGGTAATGTTAGAGTATAGTTCTGTCCTGCTCTTGCGTTATTTTTCTGTGGTCAACATATGGCTGATATCATTAGTTGCTTTAATTATGACACTTGCAATAGCATGGATGTGGAAACGCAAAATAAGTCCAGTGACAACAAAATGGATGCGCCAAATGTTTAAAAAGGCAGGAAATTGGTTAGGATACGGTCCTTAACTCATATTATCAATGTATAACATATCATATGATCAGGATAAAGGCTGCAATAAATGCAGCCTTTATTTTATATCGGAATACTGTTTTGAAGTAACTATCAGTATTATTAAATCCCACCTGAAATGGGCGGCATTTTTATTGACAAAATGCGGTTTTTACTGTATAATTAAAGTGTATAAATCGTACGTTATCACGGTCACCTGCTGACCGTAAAATGCAGGTGCCAACATGAGGCGCAATAGGCTATTCTGCGCCCGTCATGCGGTATACGGAGTAACTATGAGTATTTTCGATTTTACCCAAACTCCTCCCGCGCTGAGCCGTGACTGGAAAGTATTCCAGCAGTTTGTCGGCAATATAGGTGCGTTCACGTATATTGCAAAAGAGAAAGCTGCTTACCTTGATACGGCTGCCTGTCATATGCTTGGCTGCCCGAGTGAAAAGATCAACGAGTTTGAATTCTTCAATCTCCTTGAAATGATCTCCAAAAATCCCGTTGAAGGACAGAAACATATCTATAAATACACAGACGGAAATGTAACACGCTACATAAAAATGAACATATACGAAAGCAGTGACGAGTGGCTTGGCTTCGTTCAGGACTTCACCCGTCAGATATCGGAATTCAACGACCGACAGGCTTTTGTAGAGTACGATCCTATAACACGTCTCCCCTCCTATCCGTCATTTTCACAGAAGATAAAAAAGATACTTCCCGATGTACAACACGCCTGCCTTGCTACTATCTACATAAACGGCATAGACAAGCTCGGTTCGTACCTTACTGTTGACAATACCAACAGCTGTATCACTTCTGTTGCGGAAGCTCTGAAAAGCTTTGCCAGCGATACTCTCATAATCGGCTCAAAATCCAACTATGAGATATGCGTATTCTTCCGCGAATTTGATAAGATGAGCATATACAATATCCTCAACAGTATAGACGAGGCGGTTCAGAACTGCATACTCACAGATGACTTCGGCGAGATAATAGATATTTCCGATAAGAGCCATATAAGCCTTTCTATCGGCTGTGCATCTTATCCCGAGGAAGCATCTGACTTCAATATGCTGGTGAATTTTTCCGAGTTTGCGCTCTTCGAGGCACGTACAGATAAACGCTCTGTTATAAACTGGTTCTCGGAGGAAAACTACATACGCGAAAAGGACTCTTACCGCAATGCTCAGACGTTCTCGCGTATCGTTCAGGAAAATCTCCTTACCTACTATCTCCAGCCTATCGTTGAAACTCAGACAGGCGAGATAGTAGCCTATGAAGCTCTTATGCGTACTGTGGGCGATATAAAAATGGCTCCCAAGCAGATACTGAAAATAGGTGAAGCTCAGAATAATCTCTATGCTATCGAAAAGCTCACCTTCTTCAATACCATGAAGCTTCTCAGCGATAACCAGCAGATATTTGAAAAGCGCAAGCTGTTCATCAACTGCCTTCCCAATCATCTCCTCACCGATGAGGACTTCAATGAGCTTTACCTTACCTACGGCGAGCTCCTTGAAAAGACCGTTATCGAAATAGTCGAGGAGTCTGCGGCTACTGCAAAGGGCATCGAGACACTGAAAAAACGCTGCGGATTTGCACATACAAAGCTTGCTATAGACGACTATGGCACAGGCTATTCCAACTCGTCAAATCTGCTTCATTACTCCCCTGATTACATCAAGATAGACCGTTCGCTCATAAGTGATATCCATAACGACCTCAAAAAACAGCAGCTCGTTACTTCCGTTATCGAGTTCTGCCACGAAAACCAGCTGACATCACTGGCTGAGGGCGTTGAGACGGTACAAGAGCTCAAAACAGTTATACGTCTTGGTGTTGATCTTATCCAGGGCTATTATACTTCAAAACCAAAGCCTCTCTTCCTCAACAGCATCTCCGCTGATATCAAGGACGAGATAATCAAGACCAATCTCGAAAGCCGTCCTGACGGCGTTAAGAAGATCTATGCCGCACAGAATGATACGGAAGTCGATCTCCTTAAACTGGCTCTTGAAAAATACACCGATATCCACGTTTACCAGAGCAAGCTCACTATCGTTGGTGATCCCGACAAGCCTGTGAAGATGAATATATCCGTAATGGATAATCATAGCTGCGAGCTTACACTTAAAAACGTCAATATGATAAGCGGCAACAGCAAGCCTACTATCACTGTGGGCGAGTACGCAAGACTTGTACTCAATGTTGTCAAGAACAACAAGCTGAGCTACTCGGGTATCTATGTACCTATGGGTTCACAGTTTGAGCTAAACGGTAAGGGTAATCTTTCTATCGACTGCTATGCTTCCGAGGGTATCGGTATTGGAAACGATTACGATCACGGCTACGGCGATATCACTATCGACTTCGGCGGTACTCTTGAAATTGTCTCTAACAGCGTTGAATCCCTTTGCATCGGCGGCGGATATAATGATGACGACTCCGATATAAAGCTCGTTTCGGGTAAAGTCAGACTGTTCATGTACTCCCATAACGGTCTTGGTATCGGAAGCTTCAACGGTGATGCAAATATCGATATCGGCGAGAACTGCGAGCTCGATATGAATATGTCGGGTATCAAGATAGCAGGTATAGGAAGCTGCAAGGGCATTGCAACGATCAGCTCTTCTGCAAATATCAATATGTCCTGTACCGGTGCGCAGGCTGTGGGAATCGGCGTTCTTGAGGACGGCGAGGGCAGTATCTACATCAAGCAGGGCAAGATAAATATGAAGATGCGCTCAGGCAAGAACTCATGTATCGGTGCTATCAAGGGCAGCGTCAATACTAAGATAAGAAATGCCGATATCACTATCGACTCAGAGGGCGATGAAGTAACAGGTATCGGTGATGCTCTCGGTACAGGAAATGTTGCTATTATAGATTCACAGGTATCAATGGTCGTTAACGCAGGAAATCCTAAGGATATAGGTACCGAAAGCGGCGATGTTCAGATACAGAATTCAAATGTAAGCTCGCTTGTAAACAACAAGCGCACAACTTACGCTAACAATTAAAGTATTCAGTTCCCCGCCTTACAGGCGGGGAAACATATGATAAGAAAGGTAAGAAATAAATATGAAACTTGGTATGGTTGGTCTGCCTAATGTAGGCAAAAGCACACTTTTCAACGCACTTACGAACGCAGGTGCTGAATCAGCAAACTATCCGTTCTGCACTATTGAGAAGAACGTTGGTATCGTTTCTGTTCCCGATGAGAGACTTGACAAGCTTGCTGAGATGTATGAGCCTGATAAGTTCACTCCTGCAACTCTCGAATTCGTTGATATCGCAGGTCTTGTAAAGGGAGCTTCAAAGGGCGAAGGTCTCGGAAACAAGTTCCTTGCTGATATCCGTGAAGTTGACGCTATCGTTCACGTTGTAAGATGCTTTGAGGACCCCAATATCATTCACGTTGACGGAAGCATAAACCCTCTACGTGACATCGAAACTATCAATCTGGAGCTTATTTTCTCAGATATCGAAATGGTGGACAGACGTATCGACCGTGCTAAAAAAGCTGCAAAGGGCGACAAGAAGTACCTTGCAGAGGCTGAGTTCCTTGAAAGATTAAAGGCTCACTTTGAAAACGGCAAGTCCGCAAGAGGCTTTGATTTCACTGACGAGGAAAGAGAACTTATAAAGTCAACTCCACTCCTCTCCGCAAAGCCTGTTATCTATGCTGCTAACCTCAGCGAAGAGGACTTCACAAACAATATCGAAACAAATGAGAATTACAAGGCTGTATGCGCACTTGCAGCTGAGGAGCACTCTGCTGTACTCCCTATCTGTGCGCAGATAGAGGCTGAGATATCGGATATGGGCGACGAGGACAAGGCTATGTTCCTCAGCGAGCTTGGTCTCGAAGTATCAGGTCTTAACCGTATCATCAAGGAGGGCTATTCACTCCTCGGACTTATCTCATACCTCACAGCAGGCAAGCAGGAAGTCCGCGCATGGACTATCACAAAGGGTACTAAGGCTCCACAGGCAGCAGGTAAGATACATACCGACTTTGAGAAAGGCTTTATCCGTGCGGAGGTCATCTCCTACGACGA
Source organism: uncultured Ruminococcus sp. (assembly GCA_947303535.1). Next base: position 8,371 of record CAMYYQ010000004.1, on the reverse strand, counting down.
CCTTATGGCTTGCGGAAGCATGGCTGCCGCTAAGGAAAAAGGACTTGTACGCCTTGAGGGTAAGGAATACGTTATGCAGGACGGAGATATAGTTCTGTTCCGCTTCAATGTGTGATCTTAATGAAAGTATTGCTTTTACTTGCAAAGGGCTTTGAAACAATGGAAGCAAGCGTGTTTATCGACGTTATGGGCTGGGCAAAAGACAGCTTTCATAATAATGTTGAAGTTATTACCTGCGGTGTTAACAAAACTGTTGCCAGCGCATTTGGTGTTACCGTAACAGTCGATATCCTGCTGAAAGATGTCCGTGTAAAAAATTATGACGCCCTTGCAGTTCCAGGCGGCTTTGAGGAATACGGCTTCTATGAGGAAGCTTTTTCCGATAAAGTATCGGATATAATAAGACAATTCAATGCCAATAACAAAATGATAGCTTCTGTTTGTGTCGGTGCGCTTGCTCTTGCTCATAGCGGAATATTAACAGGCAAACGTGCCACGACTTATCATTTAAATAACGGTCATAGACAAAAACAGCTTGCGGAATACGGTGTTGAAGTAGTCAACGAACCTGTCGTAATGACCGATAACATCATTACTTCCTATTGTCCGCAGACTGCTCCCGAAGTTGCATTTGTACTGCTCAGCGAGCTTATAGGTAAAGATAAAATGCTCATTATAAAAAAAGCAATGGGATTTAAAAATTAGAGTAATATATGGCGGATAATATCTGCCCCTACATCAGCTATAGATTTCGGACTGTCAAAGGCAGCCCCTACAAAATGATTTTTACGAGAATTTGCGGTTTGGAAGAGCATAACTCTCAACTCTCAATTCTCAACTAATATTGGAGGTCTTTCAATGAGCTTTTCTCCTAAAGAGATACTGAAATTCGTTGAAGAGAACGACGTAAAATTTATAAGACTTACTTTCTGCGATATGTTCGGCAATCTCAAAAACGTGGCTATCATGCCCAATGAACTTCCGAGAGCATTCGAGTACGGCATACCTTTCGATGCTTCATGTATCGCCGAGGGCTGTTCAGACCTGCTTCTTGTGCCCGACATATCCACACTTTCCGTTCTCCCGTGGAGACCTAAGTCGGGACGAGTTGTCCGCTTCTTCTGCGCTCTCAAAAATATGGACGGAAGCGACTACGTAGGCGATATGCGTACAGAGCTGACCAACTATATCAATCAGCTCAGACTGGACGGATATTCCTGCGAAATGGGGACAAAATGCGAGTTCTACCTCTTTGAGCTGGACGAGCGCGGTGAGCCCACAAAGATACCTCACGACAAGGGCGGCTACCTTGATGTTGCTCCGCTGGATAAGTGCGAAAACGCAAGACGTGAGATCTGTCTCTCATTGGAAGAAATGGGCATGAGCCCGAAAAGCTCCTGCCATAAGCACGGTCCTGCACAGAATGAGATCGAATTCCGCGAAAGTGAGCCTATAACCGCTGCCGACAATATGGTACACTATAAGACCGTAGTTAAATCCATAGCGGCTCAGAACGGTCTTTTCGCTTCATTTATGCCGAAGCCGCTCCCAAATGAGCACGGAAGCGCACTCAGCATCTCCATTAGTCTGAAAAAAGGCGGAGAAAACATCTTTGACACTCAGAACGGCATGACATTTGAGGGTAAATGCTTCATATCAGGAGTGCTGAGCAAAATGCGCGAGATAACCGCTTTTCTCAACAGTACGACAAACTCCTACAAGCGTTTTGGCATCGGCTATGCTCCAAAGTATATCAACTGGTCAGCAGAGAACTGCGCACAGCTTATCCGTGTTCCTAAGCCTGTGGGCATATCTCCGCGTATAGAGATACGCTCGGCAGATGCCTGCTGCAACCCGTATATCACATTCAAGCTTATCCTTGCTGCCGGTATCGAGGGAATACAGTCTCAGGACTGCTCTCTCTTTGAAAGTGCTATGCACAACGGCTCTGACAACTCGCTTCTGCAACCGCTGCCGTCATCGCTTGATGAAGCAGCTGAGATCGCTAAAAACAGTTATTTCGTAAAACACACACTATCTCAGGAAATTCGCAGTAATATATTCGCACAGCTTGACAAACAGATACATGACTATTCACAGGCATCAGATAAGGACAAGTTTGAAGAAGAGTCATATTTCAAGTTCGTGTGAGGTAAACTATGGACAGAGCGATAATCGTATCTTCAAACAGCGAAATTTCCGAGCTTTGCGAGCAGCTCCTGCGCATAGAGGGCTGCGGAAGGACAGCTGTTGCTGTCAGTGGCAGTGAAGCCCGACGACTGGTAAAAAATGAGACTGAGCCGGAGCTTGTTATAATAAATACGCCCCTGCCCGATGAATTCGGTCAGGAGCTTGCAGAAATGATAGCAGAGTCCACCTCCGCAGGTATGATACTCATTTGCGGCAGCGATGTTTCGGAAGATATCGCCGACAGAGTCTCAGACAGCGGCGTAAACGTACTGTCAAGACCCGTAACAAGAGAAGAGCTTCAGCGTACAATACGGCTTATTATCGCCGCAAGAGTACGTATGGCAGGTGTTAAAAAGGAAAACGCGGATATAATGAACCGTATCGAGGAGATGCGTACCATTAACCGCGCAAAGACCACTCTTATGAAATATCTGAAATTCACAGAGCCACAGGCTCATAAATACATCGAAAAGCAGGCAATGAACAATCGTCAGACCCGACTGGAAACTGCTCTGAAAATTCTTGCACAGTATGAATAATAATATAGCATTGCCCCCTCGGTTAACCGAGGGGGCAATCATTTTATTTAGGCTGTCCGAAAATAAGCTTCATAAGCCAGTAATCATTATAACCGCCTTTAGTTCCTGTATAAATCATAAAGGCAATGAATGCAGCCGAAAAGACAATTGATATTATGCATATGGCTATGGGTATCTTTATAAGATATTTCTCACGAAGTTTCATGGAAGCTATTATAACTCCCACAGCAAATACTATACTCTCCACTGCAAATCCAAAAAAGCCTATTCCAAAGGATACCACAGCAAGCAGTATCAGCGGTATACTAAATCTTCTCTCAGTCATTTTAACCACGCTCCCACAAAATATACTCTTTATCATTAACATCATCGTAGTAGAAAACCTTCATCATATCTTTCTTTTCGTCAAGATCGAATAACTTCATCTCAAAGCTTTTCAGACTTCCTGTGGGATCGAACGTAAAATCGTCTATCCTGCGCTGTTTGAGAGTAATACCGTATCCGTTTTTCTTTTCACTGTCAAAATCATCGTCGATCCCAAGATGTTTGCCGTTTGTATCGCTTAAAGTCGGAACATCTACATCAAATGACGCTGCAAAACCTCTTATATCGAGCCATACAGCATTATCATGCTCGATGGCGCTTACATTTTCAAGTATCTTGTACTTCTCAATGTCCATCGACTTGTAATCATTTATGCAATATACAAGCCCGTAAAGCAAAATTCCGCATATAGCCAGAACGCTTATAAGGCTCACTACAAGCTTCTCTATGCGCAGACGTCGCTTTATACGTTTAAGTACTGCTGCGTCCTTCTGAGGGCTTACAGTGACGTTCTTACGGAGCTTTTCAAGCTCTGATTTGCAGTCAGGGCAGCTTCTTATATGCTCCTCAACTGCTTTTCTGCTCTCATCGCTGCACACATCGTCAGCATACAGCGGAAGCAAATCCTTTATCATATCGCAGTTTTTCATTTCTGTACCTCCAGTTCATCTATTATCTTCAGCTTTGCACGGTGGAATGTCACTCGCGCCCAGCTTTCAGTCTTTCCAAAGATATCACCTATTTGTCGGAAGCTGAGTTCTCCGAACACTCTCAGGGTGAATACCTCTTTATAAGGTTCGACAAGAGTATGAAGTACTCGGTGTATCTCCATTGACTGCTGGCTGTTTTCAAGAAGCTCCTCCATAGTCACGGAAGTATCCGGAACTGTCTCAGGCACTTCCTCACCTGTGTAACGTTTTTGCTTCTTGTTGTGTGTATACAGCAGATTTTTCGCTATCTGACACAGCCATACCCTTATGTCGCAGTCTCCGCGGAAGCTGTCAACAGACTTTATAGCCTTGAAAAATGTCTCCTGAGTAATGTCCTCAGCAAGTGATTCGTCAGCTGACAATGACCGTATATAAAGGAATACATCATGGAAATAGTCTTTGTAGAGCTCTTCGACCTGACTCATACTTCTCACCGCCTTCAACTATAAGACTACGCTGCATAACTTTCGATACAGAAAAAAATAAAAATTTCCGAAAAAAATAAAAGCTGCGGAAGATAGCTCTATCCGCAGCCTGTTTTTATAAAGCAGATTACTTCTTTTCAGGCTCTTCAGCCTTGTCCTCGAAATCCTCAATAGTGAGGTCATCGTAATCAAATTCAAGGAGCTCATCACAATTAGGACATTTCATAGAACCCTCTTCGATCATACCCTCATCAAGAAGGATAGTATCTCCGCAGGTCGGGCAAGTGATCTCGTAAAGCTCATCATCGTCATCATCGAAATCGAACTCGTCATCGTCGTCCCAATCTTCATCATCGTCTTCTTCGTCGCTGTCAAGATCTTCATAGAAATCATCTTCTACAGCTCCGAGATCCTCATCAAGAATATCGCAAAGCTCTGTAAGCTCGTCGACCTGTGACTGAAGATCCTCAACATACATTACCATTTCGGACATTACCTCTGACATCTGAATGAGAGCCTTTCCCTCCTTAGTGGAAGAATCGATCTCAAGACCGTCGATAAGTCCCTGTAAATATGACATTTTCTCGGTAAGCTTCATAACAAGCTCCTCCTCTCAAAATAAAGTCTTTATAAAATGGTGAGCTTATGCTCTTGACATATACTCGCCTGTTCTTGTGTCGACCTGAATGATCTCGCCTTCGTCGATGAAGAGCGGAACCTTGATCTCTGCACCTGTCTCAAGTGTAGCAGGCTTTGTAGCGTTTGTAGCTGTATCGCCCTTGAAGCCAGGATCAGTCTGTGTAACCTTGAGTTCAACGAAGTTAGGTGGCTCAACACCGAAAACGTTGCCCTTGTATGAAAGGATCTTACAGATCATCTCTTCCTTAACAAACTTGAAGTTATCGCCGAGTGTAGATGCACTGATCGGAACCTGCTCATATGTCTCAAGATCCATGAAGTAGTAAAGCTCACCGTCATTGTAGCTGTACTGCATATCCTTTCTCTCAACGAATGCTGTTGGGAACTTAGCAGTTGGGTTGAAAGAAGTTTCAACAACTGAACCTGTGATTACGTTCTTGTATTTAGTTCTTACAAAAGCGGCACCCTTACCAGGCTTAACGTGCTGGAATTCAATTACCTGAACTACCTGTCCGTCGAGCTCAAAAGTAACGCCGTTTCTGAAATCTCCTGCTGAAATCATTATTAATAACCTCCGTATTTTTTCAAATTAACATGATACTTTATTTTATCACATTTCGGTAATTTTTGCAATACCTAAAGTGATATTATTATAAAGATATGAGATTTTTTGCACTTTTTGTCAAGTTTTCGCAGCCATTTTCAGTTAAAATGACAAAATCTTCTATACGCACTCCAAACTTGCCTTCTATGTAAATTCCCGGCTCTATGGTAACGACTGCACCACAGCTCAGCGGAGCTTTATAATTCGGCGAAGCATTGGGCTTTTCATGTATCTCCATACCTACTCCGTGACCGAGAGAGTGTCCGAAACAGCTGCCGTAGCCCTCCTGCTCGATAATATCACGGGAAATCTTGTCAAGGTCACAGCCCAGTATACCTGCCTTTGCAGCCTCTATGCCTGCAAGCTGTGCATTGAGTACGATATCGTATACCTTTCTCATCTCGTCGCTCGGCTCTCCAACACAGAAAGTACGTGTCATATCGCTGTGATAGCCGTTATATACCGCACCGAAGTCGATGAGCACGAACTCGCCGTTTTCCACCTTTTTATCGGAGGGGACTCCGTGAGGCATTGAAGTATTTGTGCCTGAAAGTACGATAGTATCGAAGGATAAGTCCTCAGCTCCGTAAGCAAACATAAGGCGATTAAGCTCCAATGCTATCTCACGCTCTGTCACGCCCACTTTTATGAAGCCTTTTACGTCCTCAAGAGCTTTCTCAGCAATTTCCTGAGCTTTTCTTATACACTCTATCTCGCTTTCGTCCTTTACCATTCTCAGATTGGATATAGCGTTACTCAGGCTATCGTTATGTATGATGTCAATAGTTGTATAAAAGTGCTCGTAGGCATTGAGTTCCTTGACGGTCATTGTCTCCGACTCTATAGCCATAGACTTTGCACCGTGCTTTGTCAGGAGGTCCATGATCTGAGGATAGAGCTTCTTGGCTTCTATTACCTCAGCGTCCTTTACAGTTGCCCTTGCCTTTTCGATATAGCGGAAATCTATAAGCAAATACGCCTTATCGGGGAACGCAAGAACAACTCCTGCTGATGACTTCATACCCGTAAAATATCTTCTGTTTATGTCCGAGGTGATAAGGGCGCAGTCCGCCCCCTCAAACTCCTCGAAAAGCTTGTCAAATCTCGACATTATGCACCTCTCAAAGCTCAGCAAGTGCCTGTACTGCAAGATAGTAGCTGCCGAAGCCGAAGCCGCTTATGCTGCCCTTGCAAACTGGTGCGATAACTGAATTTGAGCGGAACTCATCACGCGCAAAAACATTGCTGATGTGTACTTCGATAACAGGTATCTTTATAGCTGCAATAGCATCGCGTATAGCATAGCTGTAATGTGTATACGCACCTGCATTGAGGATAACTCCGTCAAATGTAGTTCTTGCAGCATGGAGCTTATCAATGATAGCTCCCTCATGATTTGACTGGAATATCTCGCACTCAAGCCCCTGTTCCTTTGCGCGGTCGATTATATTGCTGTTAAGCGTATCAATGGAAGAATTACCGTAAACTCCCGGCTCACGCTCTCCCAAGAGGTTGAGATTAGGACCGTGTATAACAAGTATTTTCTTTATCATATTTACTCCTTCTTATCATCGACAAATTTCTTTGGAAGAAAAGGCTTTTCAAGAACTCTCTTGAATCTTATGAACCTTTTCGACTTTGGTTCAAGCTCCATAGGTTCAACATATAACATTTTCACCTTTGCGAAGTTTGCTCCCCATACGTCTGTAAAAAGCTGATCGCCCACGGCAGCAGTCTCATCGGGAGAAAGTCCCATTTTCTTCATAGCTGCTGTATATCCCCTTTTCAGCGGTTTGCCGCTGTCACTGACGAAATCAAGTCCAAGCGGATCAGCAAAGGGTCTCACACGCTCTGCATGATTATTCGATACTATTATCAACTTTATCCCGTTCTTTTTCAAATTTTCCAGCCACTCAGTTATCCCCTCGGCAGGAACGGGATTATCATGTGTAGTAAGAGTATTGTCAACATCAAGGATAAGTCCCTTGATACCGTGCTTTTCCAGAAATGCAGGTGTGATATGGACAGTTTTTCTGAAAGCAAAATCCACGTCGGTTTTTGTTATCTTATGTTTTAAACCCAAGCTATTTGTCAACTCCGTTCAAACAAATGAAAAAGCGAGCCGCAGCCCGCTTTTATCAACATTAATAATTTCGCAAGATCAATACTTACGCTTACGAGCTGCCTCAGACTTCTTCTTACGCTTAACTGAAGGCTTTTCGTAGTGCTCTCTCTTACGAACCTCAGCAATTACGCCATCCTTTGCACATGATCTCTTAAATCTCTTAAGAGCTGTGTCTAAAGACTCGTTTTTGCCAACACGAACTTCTGCCACTAAATTTCCCTCCCTTGTTCAGAGGTTGCACGGAGCTTTGCTCCGAAGCATCTATGCTAACCACCCTGTCGAGCGGTAGACATCGCGTCCCCCACTATATAGCAGATTACATATAAATAGTTATAAAGAATATATTAATAGTTTACCACATTTTAAGTTGATTGTCAAGCATTTTTTTAACGTGAAAAAAATTCGTTATTTTGCTACAATATTAACAAGTTTATTTGGTACATATATCTGCTTGACTATTGTCTTTCCGTCAATGGACTCCTTGACCTTTTCGTCTGACATGGCCATTTCCATTACCGAATCCTTGTCTGCGTCCATAGCGATATTCAGCTTTGCCTTCAGCTTGCCGTTTACCTGAACAACTATCTCTATGGTGTCCTCCTTGCAGAGCTCCTCGTCGTATACAGGCCAGCTCTCGTAGGCGATGGTATCGTCATGACCAAGTATGCTCCAGATCTCCTCGCCCATATGGGGAGTGATACAGGACAGCATCTTGATGAGTCCCTCGGCGTATTCCCTTGGGCACTTGCCGTTCTTGTACACAGCATTGACGAATATCATCATCTGGCTGATAGCGGTATTGAATGCAAGCTTCT
>CAMYYQ010000003.1 GCA_947303535.1 uncultured Ruminococcus sp. | reverse complement strand
AGTCCCCGCTCCGGGCGCAGGAGCTTGCTGCCGAGCTGGCGCGGATCTTGCCTGACGGTGTTATCCTCGTTGCAGGGCTTGGCAATTACGATATAACTCCCGACGCCATAGGTCCGCAGACTGCCGCAAAGGTACTTGCTACGCGGCATCTCGGCGAAGAGCTTGATGCAGATGAGGAGATGTTCCTGACATCGCTGCGAAATGTAAGCACGTTTTCTGGCGGAGTCATGGGTCAGACAGGCATAGAGACAGCCGAGATAATCCGCGCTGTAGCTGCCGAAATAAAGCCAAAAGCGATAATTGCCGTGGACGCTCTTGCCTGCAATGACATTAGCCGTCTGGGTACTACCATACAGCTTACGGATACGGGGATATCCCCCGGAAGCGGCGTTTCCAACGAGAGAAAGGAACTTTCGGAAAAGCTTTTCGGCATTCCCGTTATCGCCGTGGGAGTCCCCACAGTCGTGGATATGCACACTATCGTCCGAAGTCTCACGGGGAAAAGCATAAACAGGGAGCTGCCGAATATAATGGTAACTCCCCGTGATATCGACCGCCTCACCGAACGAGCCTCTCAGCTCCTTGCTTTCGGTATAAACCTCGCTTTGCAGCCTACTCTCACCTTTGAGGACGTAAGAGGACTTTTTTAAATCAGCCTTTAGCCATTAGCCGTTAGCTTGTAGAGGCGCCCTTTGGGCGCCCGCCCAAAATTCCCGTAATATTTCAAAATGACCGACTGTAGGGGACGCCGCCCTCGGCGTCCCGCAAGTTTCAATGATATCAGCACGGGCTGCCACAGGCAGCCCCTACAATTACGCATTACGAATTACGCATTAAACAATCACCACATGAATTCTATGTCGGGGGCTTTTACCATGTTTATTTCGGGTTCGGACTGTGAGAGCTGCTGCTCTTTTTCCTCTCTCAGAATAGCCTTTGCAAGCTCCTCTATTTCAACAATTTCATGGAAATAATCGTTCAGCGGCTGGACTGCCTTGAAAACCTCGACTGTATGCTCCGCTATTTTACGGCTGAAAAGCTCCGCAGGATCAATTACCTTCGTGTACACGCTGAGTCCCTTTTTTACGAAATATTCCTCAAGCTCGGGACTCGGACAGGGCTTTTTGCGCTTGTATTCGTCACCGCCGACTGTAAGTCCGTAGTTTTCAACAAGTTCTGATATCATGTTGAGAAATGGCTCTGCGTCCTCGGTAAGCTGACTGCGAAAACGCTCCATAACTGCGGCTTCGGGCTTGGATATGCGGAAACCGAACTCCGCTCCCTCAGGTGAGAGCTCAAAATAAAGCGTGGGAGTCTTGTTCCAGTACCATGCATCGTAGCGGACGTATATCCACATAGTATCGCGGTAATGGAGATACGGAGCGAAATTCTCGTCGCGGTATATCCTGCCGACCTTGTACATCATGCCGTCAATATCAGCAAAGGGCGCAAAAAGCTCCTCGCCCAGAGCCTTCATAGGTTCAAATATCTTTTCGGTATATATTTTCTTGCGCGGCTCAAACCAGTCCTTATTGTTGTTATGCCTTATACCAAGGAGGAACTCCAAAGCCTCCCGTGAAAAACCTTCAAACATTGTATCACCTTTCAATTTCAAAACTGTTTTTATTTTATCACAAGCCGCGACATAATTCAAGCGGAAACAACTTTTAACCAAAAATTTACAGCAATATAGTCCTAATTATATTTCACACACGGGTGGAAAAGTTTTCAACACGGTGTTGAATTGAGTGTGGAGTCATATGTTCGATTGTTGATAACTCTGTTGAAAAGGTGGAAAACAACGTAAAATACACTTTCTGGAAGTGCGGAAAAGTTGAAAACCATGTGGATAATCAGGGAAAAAGAGTAAACAATAAAAATAAGTTGTGGAAAACGTCTCCACAACAATACTCTGTAAAGGATATGATTTGTATGAAAAAGCTTTTAGCAATATGCTCCATATTTTTTACTGTTTGTGCAACTCTTACAGGCTGCGGTGATAACAACGACGGTCATTATACAGATGACGGAAACGGCACTGTAATTACTGACGGCACAACTGAAAAAACCTATGAAAGCACCACAGATATGAAAAGTGACGACAGTATCCGTGACCGCGTTGACGATGCCGCAGACGGTATCGGTGACGCAGGCAAGGACATCGTTGACGGCGCAGGAGATGCAGGCAAAGAAGTCATAGACGGAGCGCAAAACGCTGTTGACGACGTTATCGACGGTCTCGACGGCGACAAGGAACACGACGAAAAAACTACCACGACCAACAAGAAAGACAGATAAGCAAAGGCGGACTTAATGTCCGCCTTTTTAATGCATAATTCATAATTGTTGGGACGCCTAATGGGCGTCTGCGAGTGATTAGTTATTAGTGCATAGTGATTAGTGTAGGGGCTGCCTTTGGCAGTCCTTTTTTTTATAATTATGTATTAACAGGCGAGCTGAACTCGGGACGTCGAGGACGCCGTCCCCTATATTATTCATTCTCAACTCACGGACCGCCACAGGCGGCCCCTACACAGTTGCATTGATACGTTATATTTTTGTAAATGGCATACGCGGGCGCTCGGAAAGCGCCCCTACAAATTCAGCTACAAAGCTCTGCCATTGCTTCTGCCATTATTTCTGCATTTTTCATCAGATTAGCAACCGTAATGAACTCATCGGGACAGTGCATATGACCGTCCTCATTTGGAAACTCCGCACCGAAAGCTACTCCGCCCTCTATCTCGTGGACATAAGTGCCGCCGCCGATAGCGATACAGCGACCCTTATCACCTGTAACGCGCTCATAAGTTTTCAACAATGTCTGTACAAATGTTGAATTCTCATCGGTGCAATGAGGCTCAACACCCTCGCAGGAGTCAACAGTAAAGCCTGCACTCTCAAGTGCATCACAGATAATACCGCTTATCTCAGCCTTTTGGCGGTCAAGGGGAAAACGAATGTCGATACCGCCGTATATCCTGCCCATATCTGTATTCAGAATTGACAGTACACAGGTCATATCACCCGATAATTCGTCACGGAAGCCCAGTCCGCAGTTTTTGCCGCTGAATTCGCCGTGTGGGAAAAGCTCAGCCAGTCCGCAAAGCAGCATATTTTCGCCGCTGTAGCTGTCAAGGAACTGAGTTATAGCGTTCTCGCCCTTTTCGGGAGTGGAAGCATGAGCGGAAACGCCCTCATAAACGGCTTCAACAGGCTCGTCCTCATCATTTTCCATTGTTACCGTGCAGAACTGCGGTACAGCATTGATGACCGTTCCTGCCTGTATTTCCAGTATCTCATCGTCTGCAAAATCAGATGAAAAATAAACTCTAAGCATACCCTTTTCCGCATTGATAATTGGATACTCGCCGTCGGGAGTGAACACCATTGGCGGCAATTCGCGCTTTTTGCGGTAGTAAGCAAGGTCGGCGGAACCGTTCTCCTCGTTAGTTCCGAAGATAAGGCGAATTCCCTTTTTCAGCGGTTTGCCGAGCTCTTTCAGAGCCTTTGCAGCAAAAAACGCTGCCACAGCAGGTCCTTTATCGTCAATAGCTCCGCGTCCCACAAGCTTGTCCGTATCTGCTTCGTAACGCAGTACGAATGGGTCAGTGGTCCAGCCCGAACCTACGGGGACTACGTCAAGGTGAGTAAGTACGGCAAGCTCAGCAGGAAGATCGTTTATATCCGCCGAGCCTGCGTAGTTTTCAACATTATCAACTTTAAAACCTGTATCTTTACACTTTTTCAGCATTGCTTCAAGTGCTCTTGCAGGCTCTTTGCCGAAGGGAGCGCCCTCCTCGTTTTTTCCCTGTATACTGGGTATAGCGACGAGCTCTGCCAGCAGGTCGATCATTTCCTGTTTATGGGCTTCAAGGTATTTTCTTATTTCAGTCATTTTTGCCTCCGTTAAACTAAATAATACAAAAAACCGCAGTAAAAATACTGCGGTAATTTGCCTGTACACAACATCTCCCGACGGTGTGTACCAAGAAAGAAAGGATAAATATGAAAAGAATTAATCAGTTAACAATAGCCTTTTCAGTTTCCTTATCGAAGATATGGATTCTGTTAGGATCAATAGCAACCTTGATATCGTCACCAGGTCTTGCTGTTGATCTTGGGCTAACTCGTGCTGTGAGCGGAATACCCTCGCAAAGGAGATAGAGGTATGTCTCAGCACCCATCATTTCTGTAATTTCAACGTTTGCGTCGATAACGCCTGTTGAAGCATTTGAGAGATACATCTCTTCGTCGTGGATAGACTCAGGACGAACACCGAGAGTGATCTCCTTACCTACATAGTTGTTGAGCTCTTCGTTTACCTTTGACTCAGGAACGATGATCTGATATCTGTTTCCTCTGCCGTTTGTAGCACCGAATTCAACGATATACTGACCATACTCTTCCTTGAGCTCTGCGTCGATGAAGTTCATCTGAGGTGAGCCGAGGAAGCCTGCAACGAACTTGTTTACAGGGTTCTCATAGAGGTTCTGAGGTGTATCGATCTGCTGAACGAAACCGTCCTTCATACAAACGATTCTGTCACCCATTGTCATAGCCTCTGTCTGGTCATGAGTTACGTAGATGAATGTTGTACCGAGCTTCTTGTGGATCTTAGCGATCTCGGTTCTCATCTGAGCACGGAGCTTAGCATCGAGGTTTGAGAGAGGCTCGTCGAGGAGGAATACCTTAGGTGAACGAACGATAGCACGACCGAGAGCAACTCTCTGTCTCTGACCACCTGACATAGCCTTTGGCTTTCTGTCGAGAAGGTGTGTAAGGTCGAGTATCTTAGCAGCTTCGTTAACCTTTCTCTCGATCTCAGGTCTTGGAACCTTACGGAGTTTAAGGCCGAATGCCATGTTATCAAATACTGTCATATGTGGATAGAGAGCGTAGTTCTGGAAAACCATTGCAATATCTCTGTCCTTAGGTGCGATATCGTTTACGAGACGATCGCCTATATAAAGTTCACCTTCTGAGATCTCTTCAAGACCAGCGATCATACGAAGAGTTGTTGACTTACCGCAGCCTGACGGTCCAACAAGAACGATGAACTCCTTATCTCTTATCTCTAAATTAACATCTGAAACAGCAACAACGCCGCCCGGATATTTCTTATAAATGCCTTTAAGTGTTAAGCCTGCCATTTAATCCAGTCCTCCAGTTCAAAATATAATGCCGATTATTTTATTCCATTATCAGCTATGATAATATAATAGCACATTTTTTATTACATTTCAAGTTGCTAAATCGCCAAACTTATAAAAGGTTGTTTATTAGATTTGCCGAAAAAACAGGCGAATATCGGTCACAAAAAGACTCAAAATCCTGCTCTCTGAACAAGTTTTCAACATCTTTGTGCAATAATTCCATACACTCTCCTATTGCCAGTTTTTCGGGCAGAACCAGTGCTCCGAGAGAAACTCTCATTAGCAGCTCTACATGATTACCCACAGCGGCGAACATTCTTTTGACCTGATGATATTTTCCCTCATGCAGCTCAATAAAAGCCAGTCTATCGGTATTTTCGGCTTTTTTTACCCGTGCGGGGAGACAAGTCTCACCGTCCGCTAAAACTATGCCGTTTTCAAATTTGTTAATATAATTATTTTCAAATGGTCTGGCAAGTTTCACAATATAAATTTTGGGTATATGGTGTTTCGGAGATAACAAATTGTGCGCCAGTTCGCCGTCATCGGTGATGAGAAGAGCACCTATGGAATCCTTGTCGAGCCTTCCTGCCGGGAACATACCCTTTGTGCGAATTTCAGGCGGTATCAGCTTCAGGACAGTATCTCCGTCCTTGTCGTCAGTCGAGCATACATAGCCCTGCGGCTTGTTGAGGAGTATATACTTATAGCGCGAGCTGCCTATCTTCTGTCCGCAGACTATCACCTCTGCCGACTCGGGATCTATCTTGGTATCAGACTTTTTCACAACGACACCGCCGAGGCATATCTTACCCTTTGCGGCAAGCTCTTTTATCTGACTTCTTGTGTATTCAGTTCTTTCGGAAATGAATTTGTCGAGCCTTATCTGTGCCATTGTTCCTCCTGTTGGCATATATGCCTTTATTTATGAATAAGATGTACTGATGCGCTTTACATTCCCATAACAGAAACGGAGTTGTCTCACATGAAAAAATTCACTATCATGGTATTTGCCGCAGCCGCTTTTGCTCTTGCATCATGCGGAAAAAAAGAAGATACCCCCACACAGCTTCCTGAAGCCGCAGACGTTTCTCAACGCATTGATTATTTTGCTTCTCACGGCTGGGAAGTGGAAGAGATATCCGAAAAAGATATTCTTATCCCGAATGAATTTTCGGATATTTACGAGGAATATGCCGAAATGCAGGACAAACAGGGTCTGCCTCTGCGGAAATACTCGGGCAGGAGCGCAAAGCTTTACACCTATGAGGTGAAGAATTACAGCCCCGAGAATATGAAAATGCTTGCAGAATTACTGGTCTGCGATGATACTGCTGTTGCCTCAATGGTATACAGTGAGGACGGCGGCAGCATAAAAATGCCTGTAAGCTGACCTCAGAATACGTTGAAAAGGCTTCCTACAAACGGGAGTCTGTATGCCTTTCCCTTTAAGCTTCCGAGAATGAATGAAAAGTCTACCGCAAGAAGAATTATGGGGAAGCATAATCTCCATACGATAAATCCAATTACAGGTATCATTCCTATTATACCGCAAATTATGGTTAATACGATAATTGTCAGGAGCCATAAAAAGCTCTGATTTGAATGAAATTTGCAGTATGCGGAATTGTTGTCGCCAACATACGGCAGGAAGAAAAGAACAGGGATAAGATACGCAAAAATAGCAAATACACTGTATTTGTTGATATCCGTATCATCAAAAGTCCTTTCAGTATCAAGATCATTGAACTGTTCAAGAATATCCTCAAACTTATCCATACAAATATACCTCCATTATTTATTTTTCGGGATCATTTCCCGATCTTTCACCATTATCATTGAATTCGCTGATAGCGGCAACAAAGCTGTCGATATCGGTGAAGTCTTTATATACCGACGCAAACCTTATGTAAGAAATAGGGTCGATATCCCTGAGCCTGTCAAGCACAAGCTCGCCTATCTCTGAGGATCTTGCCACCGTTCTAAGTGCGTTGGCGTAATAATTCTCAACATAGTTAGCTATCTCAGTGACCTTCTCAGCAGAGACAGGTCTCTTTTTTATTGCGGAAACTATACCGTTTATAAGCTTTGCCTTATCGAAAAGCTGTACGCTTCCGTCGCGCTTTTCCACCATTAAAAGCGGAACTTCAACTGCTTCATAGGTAGTAAATCTTTCTCCGCATCTTGTACATTCGCGCCTGCGCCTTGTCTTATCCTCAGCAGGACGTGAATCTATTACTTTAAGGTCTTCAAATCCACAGTAAGGACATTTCATTTTTTCTGCTCCCCGCCATAAGGCTCGGTCATTTTAGTGAGTATATTGTAACTGGAAATGAGATCGCTTATTCCTGAAAAACCGCTTCTGTAAAGCTCAAGGACTACGCTGCAATCAGGATTATATCCTGCAAGCTTTTCAAAAAACTGCTTAAAATTAAATCTTCCTCTGCCTATGAGCAGACAGTCGCCCATTTCTCCCGAGTCGCTGATATGCACATGGGCTATCTTATCGCCGACTATATCAAGGAATTTAACGGGACTTTCGTTTGAACGTATCGCCTGTTTTGTATCAAGCACAAAGGCAAACTCATTGCCCAGCATATTCTTTATCTCTTTTACAAAGGCTGACGAACCGCTCCTGCACCTTGAGACATTTTCCACAGCCACCGTTACACCGAATTCCTTGCCGAGACGATAAAGCCTTGAATACCTTTCACAGTAAAGCTCGGGAGTACATACCGATGAGGGTTTACCGCCGTGAAAAACGAAAATATCTGCTCCCACGATGTTCATAAAGCGGAAGTAAAGCTTGTAATATTCAAGTATATCATTCATTCTGCGCTCATATTCCGAAAAGAACATAAGAGGCTCTATTTCACAGGTAAAGGGGTGTACGGAAGGACACTTTACATCAAATCTTTTCAGAAGATTTGCCATACCGTGAGCATAGCCCTTTTTCAGCTCTGAATGAGTATTAAGAAATATCTCCACGCAAGAAACGCCGTTGACTGCAAGATCGTAAAGTGCTTCCTCAAGGGGCTTAGGATACAGGCAAGCCGTTGAAACACCTGCTATCAATTCAACCCCTCCCTGCGAAAATTTTCTAATTAAATTATACCTGTATTTCCTCGGAAAGTCAATAGACTACAAGAAAATAATATCCTGAAAATAAAAAAATAACCGCTTTTATTGTCAAATTATGACGGTTATGCATATGATAATGCGGAGGTGTAATATTTTGCTAAAAGAATTTTTTCTCGCCTTTATAGTCAGCATTGACATATATCTTGCGGCAGCTGCCTGCTGCAACAGCGGTGTAAAGATACCTTTGAGCTCCGCACTGGTAATAGATATTTTTTCTGCTTCTGTTTTATTTATTTCCATTATCCTTTCAGACATTATTTCGGGAATTATTACCTCTCATACTATCCATACTATCGGTACGGCTGTGCTTATAACCATAGGCTCAATGAATATCGCCAAGAGCATACTGCGAAGCGTCATAAGACGTATATCCGAAAAAGACGGTATTTCCGTGAAAATGGGAGATATGTCAGTATTAGTCAAGCTCTGTCTCGATGATTCAGCTGTTGATATGGACAGCTCTAAGGTACTGTCAATAGGTGAAGCCGCTGTGCTGGCTATTGCAGGCTCTCTTGACGCTGCTGCAACTGGACTGAGCTGCGGCGGTAAGGATATATCTGCTGTGGGTGCAGCTGCAGCCGTATTCATCTGCGGAGCTGCCGCACTGTTTTTCGGCGCACTGACAGGCAGAAAAATATCCTCCCTTAACCATGACTTCTCATGGACGGGAGGACTGTTTCTCATTCTGTTTGCCGTTTTTTCGGCTTAGTATCATATATCATACACAACTATCTCGGCAGGATCAAAAAGTCTCAGCTTTCCCAGACCTGCCGATACCAGAAGCTTCATTTTGCCGCAGGTGTAGACTCCCTTTGCGTTTTTCGGGAATAGTTTTCTCTCGGGAGAAAACATGGGTATACCGAAAATACGTACTGCTCCGCCGTGGATATGACCGCTGAATGTATACTTTGCTCCCCATTCCGCATATGCTTCCGCAAAAAAAGGATTATGCGCCATGAGCAGCACTTCGCCCTTGGGACACTTTCCCAGAAGCTTTTCAAGGTCGGCTGTTTTTATAGTATCAAGGTCGCGGTAGCCGCCGTCTTTCTTGTAAACTCCGTAATCCTCAAGGAGTCCGTATATTTTCAGGTGTCTGCCATTGATATTTATTTCGGAGCTGTCATTTTTCAGAAGTATTACCTTTGACCTTTCCAGCATTGCTTCAAGTTCGGGACGCATTTTCTCGGAAATGCTCTGCTCGTGATTGCCGTATATCATATACACGGGAGCTATCTTACAAAGCATTTTCAGCGTCATTTCCGCACATGAAAGGTCAGTTTCATAGCGCGTTATAAGGTCGCCGCTGAGTATTATCAGGTCGGGATACTGCTCCTTGACTTTTTCGCAGAGCCTGATATTGTTTTTCCCGAAATGCCTTCTGTGAAGGTCGGAAAGATGCACTATCCTGACTCCCTTTCCAAGCTCCTCACGCCTTACCGTAAGGAGACAGAAATTCTCAAAAAGGGCATATATCACGAACAGAACAATAACGATAAGTATAATGTATTTCACTGTGTTTTCCTTTTTTCATCAAGACTTTTCAGTATAAAATGGTCTGCGGCTGCAAATATCAGCAGATACAGCGATGTGATAATAAATCTTCCCGCATATGTGGCTATTGCTTCGCGGACTGTTCCTTTGTACTCGGCTTCGGGCGAAAATAAGCTTATGTCAGGTGCTGCAAGCAGCATTATCACTGTCAGAAGTATCCCCGTAAGAAGCGGTATAACTACAAAAAATATAAAAAAGAATTTCCGTGAAAAGCTGCCCTCGCGTCCGCCGTCAAGCTGTACGGCATGATACATTGCACATAGTATGAGGGGCGTCACTAATGTGATGCCCCATGCGTAACCTATTTTTTCGTATGCAAACCAGTTTATGAACTGACAGAAAAGGCTCAGCACCGTTATAACCAGTGCTGTAAAGGCACTTTCTCTGAATCTGAGAAAGCTCCTCTCAGTCTTATTCCTCATTCTCCTCGTCCTCAGGGTCTGCTTCGATTATAACTTCGTTCTGCTCTTCAAGTGCAGCCTCAGCTTCCGCAGCCTTAGCCTGCTCTTCTGTGAGCTGCTCTACCTTTTCGGTCTCGGCATTGTCGTCATGCTCTGCACGGGTGAATGCAACTACATTTGCGCCCTCGCTGACTCTCATTACACGAACGCCCTTTGCGATACGTCCCATTACGCGGATATCGCTTGCAAGTATTCTGATAATGATACCGTCGCTTGATACGAGGATAATATCGTCCTCTTCGTCAACTATCTTGATTCCGCAGACGTGTCCGCGTATCTCATCTACCTTGTAGTTTGTAAGTCCGAAGCCGCCGCGGTTCTGTATACGATAGCTGTCAAGCTCTGTACGCTTGCCGTAGCCGTTTTCGGTAACTGTCAGGAGAGTTGCTCCCTCGCGGACTCTTGCCATGCTTACAACATAGTCGCCGTCACGGAGCTTGATAGCTCTTACACCGTGAGCCGAACGTGAAAGTGCTCTCATCTTGCTTTCTTCAAGACGGATCACCATACCGTTATGAGTTGCAACAAAGAGCTGAGCATTGCCGTCAGTCATACGAACGCCCTCTATCTCGTCGCCCTCGTCAAGTCCTATGGCGATAAGACCGTTCTTGCGGACATTCTTGTAAAGCGAGAGGTTAGTTCTCTTTATCTTGCCGTTCTTTGTGACCATAGTGATGAACTTGTCCTCACCGAAATCAGTGGTCTTTATCATTGCAGCTATCTTCTCATTTTCTGTGAGAGGAAGCAGATTTATAAGGTTAAAGCCTCTTGAAGCCTTTGAACCGTCAGGTATCTCATAGCATTTCAGCTTATACATGATACCCTTGTTGGATATGAACAGGATATTGTCATGTGAGCCGCAGATGAACATTTCCTCAACGAAGTCCTCTTCACGCTGCTTCATGCCTGTGATGCCGCGTCCGCCGCGGTGCTGTGTCTTGTACTCTGTAAGCGGCATACGCTTGATATAGCCATTATTTGTAAGAGTTACAACACAGTCCTCTTCGGGGATAAGATCCTCGATATCGACTTCGCCGCTGACATTTTCAATGTCTGTACGGCGCTTGTCGCTGAACTTCTTGCGGATAGTGTTGAGATCATCAAGGATTATAGCGTAGACACGGTTAACATCTGCAAGGATATCCTCATAGTCGGATATCTTTGTGAGAAGTCCGTAGAGTTCATCGGTTATCTTCTGTCTTTCGAGACCTGTGAGCTGTCCTAAACGCATCTGTACGATAGCCTCAGCCTGTTCCTCGGAAAGACCTGTCTGTGCTTCGATGTGAAGTCCTGTAAGGTCGTACTGAGCACGGTCAAGGAGTGCAGCCATATCAACATCGCTGAAACGCTCCATCATGCGTGTCTTTGCTTCCTGTACAGTTGCACTTGAACGGATTATTGCGATGACCTCGTCGATATAATCAGCAGCAAGCACGAAGCCCTGTAAGATATGAGCTCTTTCGAGAGCCTTTCTCAGGTCGAAGCGAGTTCTTCTCTGTATTACGTCTACCTGGAAATCGAGGTAGTGCTGAAGCATCTGCTTCAGTGTGAGTATCTTAGGCTCGTTGTTTACGAGAGCAAGCATGATTATGCCCACTGTATCCTGAAGCTGTGTTAGTGCAAAGAGCTTGTTGAGAACGATATTCGGGATAGCGTCCTTTTTCAGCTCGATAACTACTCTCATACCGTCCTTGTCGGACTCGTCGCGGAGGTCGTAAAGTCCCTCGATACGCTTGTCTCTTGCAAGCTGGTTGATGCTCTTGAGAAGTCTTTCCTTACGGAGCATATATGGTATCTCGTCAATGATGATGCAGTTTCTGCCCTTTATCTCCTCAAAGTGAGTACGGCTGCGGAGAGTTATCTTGCCCTTTCCTGTAGCATAGGCAGCACGTATGCCTGCTCTGCCCATGATTATGCCGCCTGTAGGAAAATCAGGTCCCTGGATATGCTCCATGAGCTGTTCAAGAGTACAGTCTGGATCGTCTATAAGGAGCTGCAGCGCGTCTATTACCTCGCCCAGATTGTGGGGAGGTATATTCGTAGCCATACCAACAGCGATACCAACAGAACCGTTTACAAGAAGATTCGGAAAACGGGAAGGAAGCACGGTAGGCTCTTTGAGACGGTCATCATAGTTTGATGTAAAATCAACAGTCTCCTTGTTGATATCCGTGAGCATATCAAGAGTGAGCTTAGCCATTTTAGCCTCGGTATAACGGTAAGCCGCAGGGCCGTCACCGTCGATGGAACCGAAGTTTCCGTGACCGTCAACAAGGGGATAGCGCATCGAGAAATCCTGCGCAAGTCTTACAAGTGCGTCATATACCGACGCATCGCCGTGTGGATGATAACGTCCCAGAACCGCACCGACTGTATCGGCGCACTTACGGTATGGCTTCTCGGGAGTAAGTCCGTTTTCATGGAGCGTATACAGTATTCTTCTGTGTACGGGCTTCAGACCGTCTCTTACATCGGGAAGTGCTCTGGAAACAATTACCGACATGGCGTAATTGAGCATGGAATTTTCCATTTCGTCAACTATCTCGGTATTTATTACCTTTGAGTTGTCAGTGTAAAGCATTTTTTCCTCCTGAGAGAATGTATTTTAATTTATGGTCTTTCAATTCTTTATGTCTCTTACGATCTTCAGTTCAGACTCCGAAAATCCTTCCTTGGGGAGTATGTAGAATGACTCTTTTCCTGCGAGCAGCAGGAAGAACTTGTCGTACTCCATTAGCTGAAAGCCTTCATTTACTTCAAGTCTTGTCTTTTCGGGAAGTGGGTCTGCCTCCTGAATATCGTCGCTTTCTTCCTCGGGAATATCGCTGAGGTCCTCGGAGACCGTGGATATATCAACGAATTTGTCGCCTATGCCTATCTTATACACAGGCTCGCCCAGTGCCCTTACGGACTCGGTAAGATTATGGCGCGTTTTTTCCGGAGTATACCACTCTTTGAAAGCAGAGGCTGCTGCCAGGAAAAAAGCGATATAAGTAATGTATTTATACTTGTCCTTTGCATCGCTCATTTTTATAATGCCGAATATGAGTATTCCAACGGCTAATGCCGCAAAAAGTATCATATATATCCTGCTTTTAGGATATACGAACTTTTTCTGGAAAGCATGGTAGGCTTCTCGAAATGTATCCGCAGGCAGCTTGTATTCTTTTTCGAGTTTGTAATTCTCTTCCATAGGTACTCCGATCATATATCAAGATCCTGTGCGAACTTAGCGTTCTTTTCGATAAAATTACGTCTTGGCTCTACCTTGTCGCCCATGAGTATGCTGAATGTCTCGTCAGCCTTGAGAGCGTCCTCCATGCCTATCCTTACGATAGTACGGTGCTCGGGGTCCATAGTAGTTTCCCAGAGCTGTTCGGGATCCATTTCACCAAGACCTTTGTAACGCTGAACTTCTACGTCCTTGTACTTTCCGTCCTCGGAAAGCTCTGAGATGTACTTGTCGCGTTCCTCGTCAGAGAATGCATAATATACCTTTTTCTTGCGCTCAACTCTGAAAAGAGGAGGCTGAGCTATATAAACGTTTCCGTTGGTGATGAGAGGTCTCATGTAACGGAAGAAGAATGTGAGCAGAAGTGTTCTGATATGCATACCGTCAACATCGGCATCTGCCATAATGATGACTTTTCCGTAGCGGAGCTTTTCTATGTCGAAATCCTCGCCTATGCCCGTACCAAGTGCAGTAACAACAGGTTCAAGCTTGTCGTTGCCGTATATCTTGTCTATACGAGCCTTTTCAACGTTGAGCATCTTGCCCCAAAGTGCAAGGATAGCCTGGAAACGTCTGTCACGTCCCTGCTTTGCAGAACCGCCCGCAGAATCTCCCTCGACGATGTATATCTCGGTGTATCTTGCGTCACGCTCGGAGCAGTCCGCAAGCTTTTCGGGCATTGAAGCGTTTCCGAAAGCGTTCTTCTTACGCTCTGCCTCTCTTGCTCGCTTTGCAGCCTCACGGGCTTTAAGTGCGGACAGGCTCTTCTCGAAGATAAGGTTTGCAGTCTCGGGATTTTCCTCAAGGAAATTCATGAGCTTTTCCTGCACCATTTTCTCGATGAACGGGCGTACTTCGGGATTTCCGAGACGTCCCTTTGTCTGTCCCTCAAATTCGCACTCGGTAAGCTTTACGGAGATTATTGCTGTAAGACCTTCGCGGACATCTTCGCCTTTCAGCTTGTCCTTGGCGTCCTTTATCTTGCCCATTTTCATTCCGTAGTCGTTTATTACCTTGGTAAGTGCATTCTTGAAGCCTGTTTCGTGAGAACCGCCGTCCTTGGTATGGATATTGTTCGCAAATGAGAGAACGACCTCGTTGTAGCTGTCGTTGTACTGCATAGCTATCTCTGCAAAAGAGTCGCCCTGCATACCGGAAACATAGATTATATCTCCGCCAAGTGATTCATAGCCGCGTGTAGCGTGGATATGTTCTATGAACTGACGAATACCGCCCTCATAGTGGAGAGTTTCGCCGAT
>CAMYYQ010000002.1 GCA_947303535.1 uncultured Ruminococcus sp. | reverse complement strand
CTCCACATGAGAGTCCTTTCCGAAACAGGCTTTTCATCAGCTGATGAGATGCTCTATCCAGAGAATTACAGCTACCTTGACGACCTTCTCTCATATATCGCTATCGGTGCGCGTTCAGTAGAAAATCAGCAGCACCGTCTTGTATCAAGCGGAGTTGATATCCCTGTTGGTATGAAGAACCCTACAAGCGGCGATATTTCCGTAATGATGAACTCTATCACAGCTGCACAGCACCACCACGCATTCATATACAGAGGCTGCGAGGTAAGAAGCGACGGCAATCCCTATGCACACGCTATCCTCCGCGGCTATGTCAACGACAAGGGACAGTCATTCCCGAATTATCACTTCGAGGATCTTTACAACCTTGCACAGACATATGCAGAAAAGGAACTGAAAAATCCTGCTCTTATCGTTGATACCAATCATGCTAACTCAGGCAAGCGTTATGAGGAGCAGATAAGAATATCCAAGGAGATACTTCACAGTATGCGCCACAGCTATGACATCAAGAAGCTTGTAAAGGGACTTATGATAGAGAGCTATATCGAAGACGGAGCACAGAAGATAGGCGAAAACATCTACGGCAAGTCTATCACAGACCCATGTCTCGGATGGGCAAAGACAGAAAAACTTGTATACGATATCGCAGAACAGCTCTGATAAAATAAGGGACGATTTCAAACCTTACACAAGTTTTAAAGCCACAGTATTTCTGATACCGGTCAGAAGTGCTGTGGCTTTTATTCTTTACAAAGATAAATCATGATTTATCTTTGTAGGGAACTCGATCGTTCTACTTTCTACTCACTACTCTCTACTCACTTAAATCCAAACATCACAGTTAAGTTCTCACTTTTTTATGACATTTTCCGCCATATCGTCATATAATAAACAGTACCGCATTTCCTGCTGACCTGCGCGATACGCAGCAGTCAGGGGTGATACTATTGACCAACAGTATTCTTGATATGCCCTCATACACCTACGCTGTCAAAGCTCAGCGGCTTCTGCGGTCACGGGGCTATCCATGCATGATAAAAAGGCGTGAAGAAAGCTCCGAACGTGGCTGCGGCTACTCCGTCCACATTGCAGGGAGCAGCGAAAGCGCAGTCAAGCTCCTTGAAAGCCGCGGCATACCCTATTCTGTCGTAAATGACGGAGGTGAAGGCGATGACCAACTTTGACAACGCAGCCACCACCTTTCCCAAGCCGCTGTCAGTACGCCGTGCAGCTATGGAAGCCATTCGCAATTATGGCGGCAATGCAGGCAGAGGCGGACACGAACTTGCAATGCGCACCTCAGAAGCTCTTTACTCAGCCCGTGAGACCGCCGCAGAATTTTTTGGAGCTGAAACTGAAAACACTGTCTTTACGCTGAACTGTACCCACGCTCTGAATATGGCGATACAGGGCGTGATGAAAGACGACGGACACCTTATCATAAGCAGTCTCGAACATAATTCCGCAGCCCGTCCCTCATTCACGCTTGCCGCAGAAAAGCGCATAACACTTTCAATAGCAGAGGTCTTTGCAGATACGGAGCAGACTGTAGAAAGCTTCCGCCGCCTTATCCGCAGCGACACAAAAGCAATAGTCTGCACACTTGCAAGCAATGTGACAGGTCAGCTTCTCCCCTACAGGGAAATAGCCGCACTTTGCCGCGAAAACGGCATATGCTTCATAGCAGATGGCGCACAGATATGCGGAATATATGATATAAAGCTTGAAAGCGGCATAAATATACTATGTACCGCAGGTCATAAGGGACTCTACGGCATCACGGGCACAGGTCTCCTTATAACTGACGGCAGCTTTCCTGTATCCCCGATCATACAGGGCGGCACGGGAAGCGATTCCCTGCGGCTTTTCCAGCCTGATATGCTCCCCGACAGCCTTGAAAGCGGCACCCCAAATATCATCGGTGCAGTAACTGTAGGCGCAGGCATAAACTATATAAACTCCTATGGCATGGAAAATATACGCCGTCACGAAGAAAAGCTTTGCAGAATGTTCATTTCCATGCTTGAAAACACGGAAGGAATAACCTTCTACAGAGACAGCAATGCGGAATATGCCCCTATCGTCTCCTTCAATATCGACGGCTTTTCATCTGAAGAAGCAGCCTCGCTGCTTGCTGAAAAAGGCTTTTGCCTGCGTGCAGGCTATCACTGTGCAGCACTTGCTCACGCTTCGCTCGGAACTAAAAACGGAACTGTACGCTTTGCCCCGTCAGTATTCAATACAGAAAACGAAGTAAAAAATCTTGTACTTTTTGTTAAGACAATGAAAAATTTACAAAATTCTTAAAAAACTATTGAAATTATCTGAATTTGTGGTACAATAATAATATAGTATTGCGCAGTCAGCTATGAGGACAGCCGTCCTCATACATAAACAGATCACGCAAAGTAAATATGTGTAATAATTCCCCGAGGGGGTGTATATAATTGTTCAAAACCAAACTCCAGGATGTGCTGGATGCTTTTCTCAGCGTAATAAGTACGTTCAAAGCTAAAGACGTAATAGACGTTCTTATCCTTACATACGTTATCTATATTCTGTTGAAGCTTATCCGTGAGACTCGTGCCGGTCAGCTCGTAAAGGGAATTTTATTCCTTGTTGCCAGCTATTTTGTAAGCGTTGCTCTTGACCTCAATGTCGTAAGCTATTTACTGAATAAAGCTCTCAGTATGGGTGTTCTGGCAATGATAGTCCTCTTCCAGCCTGAGCTCAGAAGAGCTCTTGAAAAAGCGGGCAGAACACGTTTCGGAATACATCTTTTCGGTATCGGACAGAACAATGATGAATTAAAACAGCGTTGGGGTCCCGCTATCGAAGCCATATGCGATTCATGTGTAGAGCTTTCCGCCACCTGTACAGGCGCACTTATCGTCGTTGAAAGACAGGTGCGTTTGGGCGAACAGATCGAAACAGGCACCATACTTAATGCAACACCAAGCAAGGAAGTTTTCGGCAATATATTCTACCCGAAAACTCCTCTCCACGACGGTGCTGTTATAATGAGAGACGGTATAATCCTTGCCGCAGCCTGCTTCCTGCCGAAGCCGCAGAATGACGCTATCATCAATAAAAAGCTCGGTTCAAGACACAGAGCTGCCATAGGCATGAGTGAGAACTCAGATGCTGTAGTCGTTGTTGTTTCCGAGGAAACAGGACAGATCTCCGTAGCAGTAAACGGTACTCTCACAAGAGACTACACTCACGATAAGCTGAAAATGCTGCTTGAAGATATGCTCTTCAACGATAAAACAGAGATATCTATAGGCAAGAAGAATATCTTTTCTTCATTCTCCGAAAGGAGGAAGAAAGAATGAGTTTTTTAAATCCCGGAAAACCGCATAATCCAAAGGACGCGAAAAGCAACGCAATGCTTTTCGGCATCGCTTTGATATGCGCCATAGCCTGCTGGCTCATAATAGCTATGAAAATATTCCCGTCTGCTTCAAGGCATCTTTACAACATTCCCGTATCCCTTGATGTAAGCGGCACCTCCGCAGCAGAAAACGGATTACAGGTACTGTCTCCCGAAAAAGCCACTGTAAATGTCAGCTTTGACTGTAGCCGTACCGATTTCAACAAGCTCACCAATGACAATATCATAGCTTACGTTGACTTTAACAATATAGACACCATAGGTTCAAGAGAGCTTAAAGTTGAAGTCAAAAGCAAGGACGGTTCAGGAATGTCAAACATCAGCTGCTCTCCGTCAACGATTAAGGTTTATCTTGATAAGTTTGAGACAAAAACTATTTCTCTCAAACCAAAGCTCCAGAATTTGAAAACCGTGGAGGGTATGTCTTATTACGATGATGAGATCACCTGCACTCCTGACGAGATAAAGATCACAGGTCCTTCTCAGCAGCTTGCAAAGATCGCAGAATGTTACGTGATATCAAATAAAGACATTACCCTTGACCGAGAGTCTGATATAACAGGCGAATCATTCCAGATACTTGACGAAAACGGAACAGGTCTTGACGATACAGGCATCAAATTCGGCGTTGAAGCACAGAGTATAAGTATGCACATACCTGTACGTATACAAAAGAACGTAAAGCTTGATGTTGGTCTGGGAGTATGGCCCGATAACTTCGATCCGGACTGTCTCGATTTCACCATAACACCTAAAACTATTGACATTGCGGCAAAGGATACCGAGTCAAATATCCCTGATACATTGACGATACCGATACGTCTCAGCACTCTCGATATCGGATACTCATGGGATACCGAGATAGAGAAGCTGCTTGCCGACAGCAACTTAAAGAATATGTCGGGAATAGAAAAGATCAATGTTACTCTCAACAGCGAAGGTCTTTCATCAAAGGAGGTCACTATCAACTGTGACGAGATACCTTTGACGAATAAACCAAGTGATAACAATGATTATACAATACTTACAGGTCAGGTTAAAGTTAAGATAGTCGGACCTGAGGACATAATCAACGAACTCACGGCAAAGGATCTCAGTGCCCGTGTCAATCTCCTCGGAGCAGACACCTCAAGCGATCAGTTCAGGTATAATGTTACCGTATCATGTAATACATACAGTAACGTATGGGCTGTAGGCGACCAAAAGGTAGAAATAAAGAAAACTCCGAAAGAAGGAAAAACAACACCGTCTTCCGGATCGTCTGTAACTACTACCACATACTGATATCAAAAGCTCCACTGTACTTCTGTACAGCGGAGCTTTTTTGTTCACTCAGATACAATCATTGGTAAATGTTCACAAATTATTTATAACATCTTAAAACATTGTGCCGAATTTTACTGCTTGTTAACGATTTGTTAACATTTCAATGTCATAAGAGTGCTATAATGTGCGTGTACGATCATGTACGTCTTATTTTATTTAATCTTATCTGAAAGGATGATACACAATGAAAAACCATCTCTCCAACCGAATAACCGCTTCAGTCATGAGCCTCGCCCTTGCAGTAACAGCATTACCGTTATATGCTATGCCTGCTATTGCTGCAACTCCATCCGGAAATATTACCGCTTCCAGAAATGTCGGTCTTTCCCAGACTATGAAGGTAGACTCTGTATATAAGGGTACTTTCCCTGAGGGCGGTGCAGACTCTGTTACTTTCACCCTCAGCACAAGCTACTCAGGACAGAGCTTTTCATATGGCTTTGGCTGTTCAACTGCCGAAGACCCATACTGGCTCGAACTTGACAAGAGCGGCAAGTGGATGGAAGGCGGAGCAGGTTCAAAGGTAGAGGGTACTGCCTGCAAGCTTGACAAGTCCTCAAGCACTATCACTATCGATCTGAAAAAAGCAGGTATAAAGCCCGGCGGCTCATTTGAATTCAGATGCTATTATTCGGCACACTGGGATAACTCAAAGAGCGATATGGTAGACAACTCCGTTACCCTCACAAGTGTTGATTTCAAGGGAGGCCGCAGCTCATCTTCTTCATCTTCAAGCAGCAGCTCATCAACAACTTCAAAGAATGCAAAAAGCGGCGCATGGAGCTTCAAGGATAATAAGGACGGTACTGCTACCATTTCATCAACTGTTACCAAGCAGCTTGACGACCTTGATTACAAACTCACAGTGGGCTACGATGAGGACTATTATGCTTCAAAGGGAGAAAAGATAACAGAAGACTCCCCTATCAACAGCCACAAATTCACGTACAGCGATTTCGGTATAACCGAGACCGAGGGCATTACTATAGAGTCTCTTGATGTTATAGTCGAGACAGATTTCGATGTTGATAAATTCATGTACGGCTGCGGAACAAACGTAGAAAAAGGCTCGCCTGCTGATACAGAATACGCAAAGAAAGGCATAATAGAAGGAAAAGATGAGGCCGGATTCTGGTACAACGAAATGGGTGCGGATTCGCGTGAAGAATTCGAGGACGCAGGCGTTAAATTCGGCATCAAGGAAATAGGCGAAGGTACAACTCTCGAAGGCGCAGGCAAATATATAGAATGTGTATGGGACGTTCCCGCTGAGGTACAGAAGTATCAGACAACAGCAGGAAACGATGCTATCGGTTTCCAGTTCTGGTACGGTACAAAGGATACTACAAAGTATACCGAGATAACCGAAAAAGATGACGTTACTATCACAAGTGCTGCACTTACATATACCATAACAAAGACTATCCCCTACACCAAGTCTGTAAAGACTTCTATAGGCAAGTCACTTGACTGCACAGCTTCATCAGATTCAAAGAAGAACCTTGAAGTTGCTTACTCCGATCTCGGTATAGAGGACAATATGAAGGTATATGCTATCAGATTTGATGTTTCCGCTAAAAAGGACGTAAAGAAGCTGGTTTACGGTACAGGCACAACAAGCAAATCTGATAAATACTGGTATCAGGAGCCTGTAAACTCTGTTATACTCAACGCAGGCAAGTCCGCAGAGATATTATGGATACTCCCTAAGACGATAACAGGCGATAAACCTGAAAATAATATCGTAAATCCATCAGGAAATGTTGTATTCGGCTATTACTACGGCGAATCCGACTCTATCTCAGTTGACGATATCGAGGTATACTACGATGTTGTTGAAACAACCACAACAACTACTACGACTACAACAACTACTACAACGACCACTACGACCGTTTCAAGCACACCAAAGGTAACAGTCTGGGGTGACGCTAACTGTGACGGCGATATGGACCTCAGCGACGCTGTAATCATAATGCAGAGCCTTGCAAATCCTAACAAGTACGGTGTAAAGGGTTCTGACGATCACCATATCACCGAGCAGGGCATCGCAAACGGTGACGTATACCAGAACGGTACAGGACTTACCTCAAACGACGCGGCATCTATACAGAAGCGACTCCTCAATCTCATTACAGAGCTTCCCGAGTCATATAAATAAGCAAAGGAACTCGTGACAAACTGCTTATTTCAAGCTGTATTTATCCAAAATGGTAAAATTATACATTATATAAAAAACAAACATTGCTCAAGAGCTGCCGTTATCGGGCAGCTCTTTTTTATGAAAAACACCGAAAATGGGAAAAAAATCCGTATTTTTTCCTATTTCATCTTCCATTTTGAATTTAAGAGTGATATAATAAAATCTGCCGTTTTGTTAATAATTACATAACAAAATCGGTATTTGTGATATTTAAGCACAAAAATCACATAAATAATATCATAGAAGGAGAAAAATATGAGAGCCAAAAGATTTTTAGTACCTCTGCTGTCATTGGCATTATGTACAGGACAGCTTTCCGCAGCAGCTGCCACCGCCTCTGATACCTGTAATGTATCTGCAACTGCATTTGCTTATTCAGATACAGCAGAAGCTATCACACGGAATAACGCTCCTGCCGTTGCCGCAGCGTCACAGGCAGCCGATATAAACGCTCTTGGTGATGTGAATAATGACAGATTAATCGACGCAAACGATGCCTCGCTGATACTGAAAGCTTACGCCAGGATCTCAAACAATATGTCCTCAGGTCTTACTTTTGAGCAGGCTAATGCGGCTGATGTAAACACAGATCATCACATTGATTCTATCGACGCTTCATGCATACTTTCATATTACTCCTACGTTTCCACAAACGGCACTCTTTCACTTGAGGACTTCCTCAAGGCTGATAAGTCATCTGCAACGACAACAACGACTACTGCAACAACAGCAACTACAACCACCACAACCACAGTAACAACCACTGTTTCAAAGGCTACGACCACTGCATCAACTTCAATAACTACATCGACCTCAAAACCAACTGCAACATCAACTACTACCACAAAGGCTGTGACAACATCGACTGCTTCATCAACCACAACAGCCGCACCTGTTATATCCGTAGTAACAGCTCCGCCAACAACATCAACAACAAGCGTTACAAGTTCTGCAACTACGACAACTACCACTGTAACCACCACAGCTGTCCCCACATCAACAACTACACTTCCTGCAACTACTGCATATCATGATCCTTACAAGGTACAGGGAATAAAGCTCAGCAAGACCGAGATGACTCTTACCGTTGGTGACGGCGGCGGAATATCATACGTTACTATGCTCCCGCTGACTGTAACAGACTATCGTGATTCATGGAAAAGCTCAGATGAGCGCGTAGCAGTAGTTGACGACCAAGGCTGGATATTCCCACTTGCAGAAGGAGACTGCATAATCACCGTAAAGAGTTTAAATAATCCGTCAGTCACAGCTGATATAAAGGTCTCAGTAAAAGACCCGAACAAGGTAACATCAATGAAGCTCAGCAAATACAATATGTCTATCCCGATAGGCGGCGGTGACATAGCTTATGTTACCATGCTGCCTTCAAATGCCTCAAACAAGAAAGAGACATGGGAGAGCTCCGATAAAAGCGTTGCAACCGTTGATCCATCAGGCTGGGTAAGCGGTGTATCCGAAGGAACCTGTACAATAACAGTCACAAGCAAATCAAATCTTAATGTAAAAGCGACTATCAATGTTATTGTAACTGACCCCAAAAAGGTCCGAGAGATAAAGCTCAGCAAATACGAAATGGATCTTCCTGTTGGAGGAAAGGATATAGCATACGTTACAATGCTCCCGTTAACAGCAGAGAATACCGAGGAAGTATGGACAAGCTCAAATCCTGCTATCGCCAGTGTTGACGAATTCGGCAATATAAAAGGAATAACACCGGGAAAATGCGTTATCTCTGTAATAAGCAAAGCAAATCCGAACGTAAAGGCTGATATAGCAGTTACAGTACATAGCGGCTCTGTTGTCACCTCTTCCACAACTACAATATCTTCCACTACTACCACAACAACTACTACGACTTCAACTTCAACTACCACAACATCGACCACTACAACTACTTCAACAACATCAACTGCCACAACTACAGTAACTCAGCCCACACACCTTGTTCAGACTATCAACGGCGCAACGTATATCGACGGAATATTAGTTGTAAACAAGACCTACAGTCTCCCCGAAAACTTTAGTGCGAATGCACTTAATCCCCTTGCACTTGACAGCTTCAACAAGCTTTCAGAAGATGCTGCCAAGCTGGGACTCAAGATCAAGTGCTCATCAGGCTTCCGCTCATACGCTACACAGAAAACTATATACAATAACTATGTAGCTTCCGACGGACAGGCAGCAGCCGATACATATTCCGCAAGACCTGGACATTCAGAGCACCAGACAGGTCTTGCAATAGATGTTAATTCCATTAGCAATGATTTTCTGGGTACTCCCGAATGTGAATGGCTCGCAAAGAACGCTCATAAATACGGATTTATAATCCGCTATCCAAAGGGCAAGGAAGGTATAACAGGCTATCGCTATGAACCGTGGCATATAAGATATCTCGGAGTAGATACAGCCACAGCAATTTACAACAGCGGTCTGTGCCTTGAAGAGTACCTCGGTATCGACTCATACTACAGATAAACAGCAAAGCTGCCGATATTTCGGCAGCTTTATTTTATATGAAAGCAGCCTTCCGAAGCTTCGCCTATGTCGGGAAGCTATTCACGGGAACAGGACTGCTCCACCTCCTGACGACGCGCTCATATTGCCGCTTACATTATAGTATGCAGAAATCAGAAAAAAGTACAAAGAAATTTCTTACAGCACAAATCGCTGTAAATTGAAATAGTTAAGACAAAATGTGTAATACAGCCATTAGCCGTTTGCCATGAGCCGTTAGCCGAAAGAGTTCGCTAACGCTCACATTATTTAAATTATTCGCCGAAGGCGACACCTTAAGGGCTAAAGGCTAAAGGCTCATGGCTGTTTTACATATTTTTTCTCCCATATTTCTATCTACAACACTATTGTCATTTTTGTCAGAATTATGTAACCGCATAGATACATTCCGTAAGCAAATGCTTTCCAATCTGTATTCAAACCGTGATTGCTCTGTTATTGCATATTCAGCCCCAATGATATATAATATAGTCATACCAAGGAAAAAAACACTCATAAAAAACTTCATTGTTCCCCCCATTGAAGTGTCAACCATACCTCCTGACGCTTCAACTAAGACGGACTCGCACACACCCCGTCTATGAACACACCTTTCAGAAAAGAGAAAAAACCGCCGGCGCAATAGTGTCGGCGGTTCTCTTTTTAAATTTTTCTCTCATTTCAAAAACTTTTTTCTGATTTTCTGTCACAAAAGCTTTGAAAAAAGCGTTTATATAAGTGTGGGGACAATCAGTAACATATAAAAGTGATTTGAATGGCATAAAAAGTCGACCCGCGCACTTGGTCTGTGTATACAGGTAACAGCTACAATATTTGTGCAAAGGTCATAGGCACTGTACTTTTTATGCTTAACAAATCACCTTTATATGAAAAAACTGAAAGGAAGATCCACATGAATAAAAACTTTTCACGCATCTTAGCTTTGATATCTACAGCTTGTCTTTCACTCTGTTCGTGTTCAGAAACTAAAAAGAATACACCGAGCACACAAAGTGATTCACCGCAAAGTGAAAAGATATCTGCACAGACTCTCACAGAGCTTTCCGAAAATTCATACAAGCTTGTAAAATACAAGACTCTCGAAAATATTGAATACCTGTACAATGTCATAAAGACCAAAAGCGGCGAATATTTGGCGTATAGCAACTATGACGGAAACGAACCGCATATATTAAGGATAAACTCTGATTTTTCCGATACGCAGGATCTTATACTCGATCTTCCCGATGAAGTCAAGCAAGCCGATGAACAGAGCAGCTACGTCACTTATAATTCGGACGGCTGCGCCGCTGTTTATTACACATTATACAACAACGGCGGTATGTCTCTTCCCGAAGGAGATGACGAAAACTTCGATTACGAGGCTTTTTACGAAAACCAGAAGGAAACTCACGCTATATGCTTCTACAACAGCGACGGAAGTGTAAAAAAGTACATTGACCTCGGTGACATGGGCGAAGAAAAAGATAACGGCTACAACAATTATACTTACCCTTCAAATTCAGAACTGCCTGACAGTGATACCTATATCGGACTGTTCAGATCTTGTGAAGTATATATTTTCAAAAGCGATGGAAGCAAGGACAAAATATCCATTCCGACCGAATACACACAATACTGCGAACCTCAGCTGCTTACAGGCGCTGACGGTAAAGCTTATTTAAGCACAGTTGCTCCTAACAAGGACTATACGTCCACACAAACACAAATACTTGAGATAGATACCGCTACAAAGGAAATAAAAGGACCTGTTTTCAGTGAAGGCAGCAGTTACAGTATTTCAGGCCCGCACCACTTTGCAACAGGCTACGGCGACTACCTTTTCATCGGCACAAACGAAGAAGATGTTATCGGCATAAAGGCTGACGGAACATCTGAGACCATACTTAAATGGGTAGATGCAGATACTACAGGAATGGATATCGTCCCTGCGGAAAATGGCGAATTTTATGGTTATACATTTGATCGCAGCGGCAAAAACACCTCTGTTGAGGTATATAAGCTCGTACACCGCGAACCGGGCGAGCTCGACAATGTGCAGCTCATAACTATGGCTTCATTCGGCTCTAATCCGCTGAATTACTATATAAGCAAGTTCAACCGCGAACAGGATAAATACAGGATACAGACCATTGACTATTCAACGGAGCTTACTCCCGAAGAAATGGAGGACAAGTCTGCTCAGTCCATTGCCGACAGATATAATGATGATCTCAACAAGCTGAAAATCGATATAGCAGCAGGCAAATGCCCTGACATCTTAACGCTTGACAGCAGCACATCAGCTCTTCTCGGCAAAAAGGGCGCACTCCTTGACCTTTACACACTTATGGACAACGACTCCGAGGTGAACCGCGATACTGTGGTACCTAATATACTCAAAGCAATGGAAAACAGTGACGGCAAGCTTTATTCTATCACACCAAGCTTTACGGTCAATACAATCGCAGCAAAGAAAAAGTTCATCGGCCACGAAAACTGGACATTACAGGAAATGATCGACCTTTACGACAGCAAGGATTCTGCAACTCACCGCTACGACAGAATGACCAAGCAGGATATTTTCAGATACCTCATATGTTCTGACAACAAGCTTGTAGATATAGAAAACTCGGAATGTCATTTTGATACTCCAGAGTTCATAGAACTCCTCAATTTCTGCAACAGGTTTGTTGATGATGTGGAGTATACAGATAAATCAAACGACGAGGAATACATGAATTACTGCATGGACCTCGCAAACAGCCTCAAAGATGAAAATGAACTTATCTCAATCATACATCTCTGCGGAGACCGCGATCTTGCACTGGATAAAGTTGAATTTGGCGAGGATATCTCCCTTGTAGGCTATCCCACATCTAACGGCAAGGGCGGAAAGATAAGCCCGAACTATGAATTCTCCATAGGCGCAAAATCATCTGTTAAGGAAGGTGCATGGGAGTTCATCAAGATGATGCTCAACGAAGCATCAGATCAAGGCATTGATGACGGCAAGGGTGGTCTTGCAAACGGCTATCCCATTTTAATGAAAGATTTCGACAAGCTGATCGAAGGTATGTCAAAGGTAATGGTTTACGATGAAAACGGTGATCTTACAGAATCAACTACCTTTACAGCCTGCGGTATTCCTATAGAAGTACTCTCAAAGGACGAGCTTGCCGACCTTAAACGATATATACTCAGCTGTGATACTCTTCTTAACACTATAGATGATGATGCATACGCAATATGCATGGAAGAATCAGATGCATACTTCAAAGGCGAAAAGTCCGCAGAAGAAGCAGCAAAGATGATGCAGAACCGCATATCACTTATAGTCAGCGAGAAAAGCTGAGTTCACTAAAGACATCTCCTATTATGCTTTTTTCATAATATTCTCTATATTTCAGGGAAACGGCAGTCATTTATAATGACTGCCGTTTTTCTTTTCAAAAAATTTTGATGATATTCAATGGTTTTCCGTTGAAAAAACCGTTTTTTCTGCCCCCTTATAGAAAGCATAAAAAATCGGCACAGCTTTCGCCGTGCCGATTTTTATATTTACTTACCTGTCTTAGGATCGAACTTTCCGAGGAGGAAAAGCTGAATCCTTACAGCGTCGTTATTAGTAACGCTGCCGTTGTTGTTTACAACAGAAGCATTGTTAAGACCAGCCTGTGTGATATGGTTCTTGTCAGTACCGTTAACACCGTACTTATTCGGGTTAGCAAGGCTCTGCATGATAAGAACAACGTCTGACATATCTACCTGACCATCACCGTTTGAATCTCCCCAAACAATATCTGCTGCATTTGGAACATCAGTAGTTGTTATCTGAGCAGTAGTAGTTGTTGTTTGTGTCGTTGTTGGCTGTTGAGGTCTTGTGCCGATGTAAACGCCCTTATCGTAGCATTCCTTACATACAGGGAAGCCGAGAGGACCATAGATAGCCTCTGATTTTGGTATCACCTTGCCGCAGTGATCGCACTTTACAGTCTCTACAGGAGCTGTAGTTGTAACTGTTGTAGTAGTTGTAGTCTGCTTGCTTGTTGTAGAAGTAGTAGTTGTTGTTGTGGTGGTAGTAGTTGTAGTAGGCTGTGAAGTAGTTATTGTTACCTTAGGCTCAACGACTACAGGAGTACCGCCGCCGGCCTTGCCGCCGTCAAGGTTGCTCTTTGCGCCTGATGAATAGAACTGATTGAGTGAAAGACCGTTGTCTCCGAGAGCTGTCTGGTGGTCGAGACCGATATACTTACCTGAATCTGTCTGCCAGAGTGACTTCTCGAACAGGCTGTACTTATTGTTATCCCAGTTCATGAATGTAGAATCAAGAAGTCCGCCTGTATCGCCTGAGTTAGGATTGATACACCAGAATGTGTGGTTGATATGATTGTTTATCATATAATCACGGAGAAGCTCCATCCACTTCTGGTTAGCACCCTTGTCCATATGACCGCCCCACTCACCGATGAGGAGAGGTGCGATATCTTCCTTATTGATGTATGCCCATGTGTCATACCAGTAATCATCAAGAAGAGTATCTGTAGTAAAGTTCTTGTCGAACCATGTCTGTGCATAAACTGACGGACCGTAATCGTGAGGTGAATATACGATCTGTGAAGATTCAGGAAGTACAGGGAGCTCCTTTACACCTCTGAGGTTTCCGCCCCACCATGCGCCGTACCATTTTTCTTCACCCGGCTGTGGATTGAACTTATCTGCATCGTTCCATGTTACGTTCTTGTCAAGCATAGGAGACTGCTCGATACCTTCAACGAGGATAAGAGCGTTCGGATTTACAGCGAGGATAGACTTAGCACACTCTTCTGCTGAGTATCTCCAGTTGTTCTTATCTGTAGAGTCGTCCCACTTAGCCATATTTGCAGGGCACTCGGTTCCGTTGTAGCCGCGCTTGCCGTGAGGCTCGTTCTTGAGGTCATAAGCAACGATAGTATCATCATTTGCATACTTCTTAGCGAGCCATGTGATAGAGTCCTTCCAGTCGTCCCAGGTTATCTTAGCCTTTGAGAAGTGACCTGTAGCCATACCATCACAGTCCTCTGCTGTTGGCTCATAGTACCAGAGGTTATAGTTATGACCTGAATTGTGTGAAGCAGGGCTGTGAACATCAATAAGAGCCTTGATACCATACTTCTTGCACTTCTGCATGATGATATCAAAAATAGCCATTGAATCCTTGAGGGTCTTACCGTCAGACTCAACGAATTCCTTGTTGATATTTCCGTACTTACCTGCCGGAGTAATAGTACCGTCCTCGCCTACTTCGTCCTGAGGAGGATTGTAGCTTGCCTGTACTGAGCTGACAGGAAGCGGTTTACCGTCCATCCAGGAAAGCAAAAGCTCTGTGGAAATAGGGAAACGGATGATGTTGATACCGTGGTCGGCAACACTCTTGAGGAGATCGTCAACATCTCTTGCATACAGACCATGAGGAACGTTCTCGGTACAGTTAAGACCGAACCAGTTAGCACCTGTGAGCCATACCTCATTTCCGTTCATGTCGTAGAGTCGGCTTCCCTTTGCGTGGAGCCAGTCGTCATTGTTGTCATCGGCAGCAACAGCCGTGCCAATGGTGTCAGGCGCAACTGCCGGTGCATAGTAAGCAGCACCTGTTACAGTCAGCGCAGCTGCGGCAGCAGTAGCTGCCAGTGATTTTAAGATCTTCATAGTTTTTTCCCTCTCTGATTATATATTTTCCGCACCGCTCGTATCAGCGGCACGATATGAAGCTTATTTTACAGGAAGTGACGTATACTTGCCGAGGAGATACATCTGTATAGCCTGAGCATCATTTGTAGTTATGCCATTTCCGTTGCCCTCAACGTCAGCATTTGCCGAACCTTCTTTTGTGAGGTGGTGTTCGTCTGTTCCGCTTGTTCCGTACTTATTCGGATTAGCAAGCGCCTGCATTATCAGAACAGCGTCTGAAAGATCGACCTGACCGTCGCAATTAGAGTCTCCGTACAAGCGATTACTGGCGATCTCAGCAGATGTGGTAGTTGTAGTTGTTGCAGCAGACGAAGAGGTAGTTGTTTTGGAAGTTGTAGCAGTGGTGGTCTTTGCAGGATCAGCATCAACTGTCTTGCCGTCAGATTTCTTTCCGCCGTCAAGGTTGCTTCCCTCTGAAGCAGCATAATTAGCGTAGAAATCGTTCAGTGAGATACCGTCCTTGCCCAGCGCAACCTGATGATCGAGACCGATGAACTTCTTTGAAGTGGAGGTCTTCCATATAGCAGGATAGTAGTATGTCTCGTACTTTTCTGTATCCCAGTTTATAGTGGTCTTTCCAACCATTTTACCGTCAGAACCCTGTGTTACGCCGAAATTGATGTCCTTCCAGAGTCCGCCCGTATCACCTGAGTCGTCATTGAGACACCAGAATGTATGATTGATATGATTTTTTATCATGTAATCACGGAGAAGTCCCAGCCACTTCTCGTTATCTCCTCCGTCAAGACGACCGCCCCATTCTCCGATGAGGAGAGGATACATATCCTTGTCCACAAGGTATGCCCATGTGTCGTACCAGTAGTCGTCAAGAAGAGTTTTCTCTGTAAAGTTCTTGTTGAACCATGTCTGGTCACTTACTATAGGACCGTAGTCGTGAGGTGAATATACTATCTGAGATGTTCCCGAAGCAGGCATTACGGGGTACTTTGCAACGCCGCGGAGGTTTCCGCCCCACCATGCGCCGTGTCCCTCAAAGCCTTCAACGCCCTCAATAAGAATGAGTGCATGGGGATTCTTTGCCAGTATAGCATCAGCACAGTCCTGTGCTGCCTTTTTCCAGTTGTTCGGAGCATCAGAGTCGTCCCATATAGCATCTATAGGAGCTCCGCCGTATTTGCTGTGAGGCTCGTTCTTCAGATCGAAGCCTATAAGTGTATCATCACCCTTGTAGTGGTCTGCGCACCATGCAAGAGTCTTTATCCAGACATCGGTAGTTACTTCAACTTTCTTTCCGTCACGTCCTGTGAAGCTCTTGCCGTACCAGAGTCCGTAGTTGTGTCCCGAGTTATTGGATTCGGGGCTGTGGATATCAATGAAGCACTTTACGCCATACTGCTTGCACTTAGCGAGGAGCACTTCAAATGTCTGCTGGCTGTTTGCTATAGAGCCGTCAGCATTGATAAGGTCAACGTTGAACGGATAGCTGGGGTCGTTGTTAGGCTTGATACTTCCTATAGGATCGGGATCACCTATCATCCAGTTGTAGAGCAGTTCCGTAGAAACAGGAAGTCTGAGCACGTTTACACCGTGGTCGGCAATATCCTTTACCAAATGGTCAATATCGCCGTTCCAGAGATAGTGAGGTGCACACTCGGTACAGTTGAAGCCGAACCAGTTTGCACCAGTGAGCCATACCTCATTGCCGTTCATGTCGTAGAGTCGGCTTCCTTTTGCGTGGAGCCAGTCGTCATTGTTTGTGTCAACTGCAAAAGCTGTCATCGTTGTCCGGCTAAGACAAGGTGCTGCTCCTGTCAAAGCCATTGTTGCAGCAGAAACTAACACTGCAACAGAGCGTGTAAGTTTTTTCATTATTTAATTTCCCCTCTCATAGTACACTTTTTCCAGTATACTTATAATTACATATATTGTAGCATTTCAGCACAAAAATGTCAATAGTTTTGGTCAGATCAAGTGCAGAATACAGGCAAATAATAATGAATTAACGAAAAGAAAAGCGAGTAAAAACATTATGCCGCACTTTATACTTTAATAATCGTAAAAGTGCGGCATAAACGGACATATAAAAATTATTTTTCAGCTTTCTCTCAGCTCCTGTATCTTATCGCGGAGATATGCAGCGTGCTCAAATTCAAGCAGCTTTGCCGCATTCTTCATCTCCACGGTGAGCTTGTCTATGAGATGCTGCTTCTCGGAAGCCGACATCTTCTTCTTTTTTGTCTTTTCCTCTACCTTGTTCTTTGAGGTTATCTCCAGAACATCGCGGACTTCCTTGATGATAGTCTTTGGCACTATGCCGTGCTCCTCATTGAACGCCATTTGCAGTGAGCGGCGGCGTTCAGTCTCGGTTATGGCTCTCTCCATAGAACCTGTTACGGAGTCGGCGTACATTATTACCTGACCCTGAGCATTTCTTGCTGCACGACCGATAGTCTGGATAAGCGAAGTCTCACTTCTCAGGAAGCCCTCTTTATCCGCATCAAGTATAGCTATGAGACTTACCTCAGGTATGTCAAGTCCCTCACGGAGAAGGTTGATACCTACAAGTACATCGAACACGCCCTCACGGAGATCCTTGATTATCTCCATACGCTCGATAGTGTCGATATCATGGTGGAGATAGCGGACTTTAACTCCCAGTTTTTCGTAGTAAGATGTTAAGTCCTCTGCCATTTTCTTCGTGAGAGTAGTAACAAGAACGCGCTCCTTACGAGCAACTCTCTCGTTTATCTCAGAGAGCAGGTCGTCCACCTGTCCGTGTGTGGGCTTTACTATTATCTCAGGGTCAACAAGTCCCGTAGGACGTATCACCTGCTCCACGATAGTATCTGTCTTTTCGCGCTCTATCTGTCCGGGAGTCGCACTGACGTATATCGCCTGATGTATATGATCGTTGAACTCGTCAAAGTTCAGCGGACGGTTATCCATAGCACTTGGCAGACGGAAGCCGTAGTCCACAAGAGTAGTCTTTCGTGCGCGGTCGCCTGCATACATAGCTCTTACCTGCGGCAGAGTAACATGGCTCTCGTCAACGATGAGCAGGAAGTCCTCGGGGAAGTGATCCATAAGAGTAAGCGGAGTACTTCCAGCAGGTCTGCCTGCAAGTACACGTGAGTAGTTCTCGACTCCACTGCAATAGCCCACTTCTCGTAGCATTTCCATATCGTAATGGGTGCGCTGCTCGATGCGCTGAGCTTCAATGAGCTTGTTGTTCTGCTGGAAGTAGTCGATTCGCTCCGCAAGCTCGCGGTCTATCTCAGTAAGAGCAGCTTCAAGCTTTTCATCGCCTACAACATAGTGAGAAGCAGGAAAAATAGCCGCATGAGAAACTACTGCCTTGACCTCGCCAGTTATCACGTTTATCTCGGATATACGGTCTATCTCGTCGCCGAAGTATTCAACTCTGACTGCTGTATCCGTTGACATTGCAGGAAATATCTCCAGAACATCGCCGCGGACTCTGAACCTGTTACGCTCAAAGGCTATATCGTTGCGCTCATAGCGTATCTTCACAAGCTCAGCAATGAGCTGATCGCGGGGCTTTTCAGCGCCCTGACGAATGGAAACGCACATGGAGCGGTACTCCTCAGGACTACCGAGAGAGTATATGCACGAAACACTGGCAACGATTATAACATCACTGCGCTCCGCAAGAGCAGTTGTAGCGGAGTGGCGGAGCTTGTCTATCTCGTCATTTATGGAGGAGTCCTTTTCGATGTAGCTGTCGGTGCTTGGCACGTAGGCTTCGGGCTGATAGTAGTCGTAGTATGATACGAAGTATTCAACGGCATTTTCGGGGAAGAACTCGCGGAACTCCGAGCAGAGCTGGGCTGCAAGTATCTTGTTGTGGGCAAGAACGAGTGTAGGCTTGTTCACACGGGCGATGACGTTCGCCATTGTGAAGGTCTTTCCCGAGCCCGTAACACCGAGGAGTATCTGCTCCTTTTTGCCTGACTGT
>CAMYYQ010000001.1 GCA_947303535.1 uncultured Ruminococcus sp. | reverse complement strand
TCAACAAGACTATCTTCTTCGCATTCGGCGCTACTGCTGAGGGCGTTGTTTACTCATTCGGATTCACACTCCTTGCAGGTGTTATCTGTAACTTCGTATTCGGTGTATTCGCATCAAGACTTATGGTAACTTCACTCTCCAAGTTCAAGTGCTTCAGAAACAGAAAGCTTTATGGAGGTGACGAGAAATGAGCAAGAAGAATACTCAGAAAGAAGTCGTAGTTACTCCGTCAAAGGTATATAATTTCTGTTCAAAGAAAAAGCTTATCCTCGGCGTTGTTATCGCTGTTCTCGTTGTATTTGTCGCAGGTGCGATAATAAGAGGAATACACCTTGCTATTGAATTCAAGGGCGGTACACTTATCACCTATACATATCAGGGTGATATAGACACAAATGAAGTCGGCAATACAGTAAAGGACATCGTTGGTTCATCAGTCATTGTAAGAACAGGTGAGAGCCTTGACTCAGGCGGAAAACAGGTCACTATCTCATTTACTTCCGATCAGGGCCTTACAGCTGACAGACAGACTGAACTGACAAACGCTCTCAGAGACAAGTTCAAGGACAACGCTCTTGAGATATACGATTCAAATGACGTAAGCCCTTCATCAGGACGTGAGTTCCTGCTCAAGTGCTTCATAGCTGTACTCTTTGCAGCATTCGTCGTTATCATCTATATCGCTATCCGTTTCAGAAATATCGGCGGCTGGTCAGCAGGTGTATGCTCTATATTTGCTCTCTGCCTCGATATACTCGTAGCTTTCACAACTACCATAGTATGCGGCTTCAACATTGATTCAAATATCGTTGCCGTTATACTCACTATCCTCGGATACTCGATAAACAACACTATCGTTATCTACGACAGAATAAGAGAAAACCGTCAGCTTATGCCTAAGGCTTCACTTAACGAGCTTATCAATGTAAGCTGTACACAGTCTCTTACACGTTCTATCAGAACTTCTGTTACAACTATCGGTACAATGCTCGTTATCACAGTAGTTGTTATTGCAACAGGCTATGATTCGCTCCTTACATTCTCCGTACCTCTTATGATGGGTCTTATCTCAGGTACATTCTCATCACTCTTTGTTGCTCCTGTAACATGGTCATGGTGGAAGAATAAGATGGACAAAAAAGCTAACAGCAAAAAGTAATCAATTTTAAGGGCCGTCCTTTGGGGCGGTCCTTTTTAATTCATAATGCATAATTATTTTTTGATGCATATTCCAACCAATGACCACTAATCACTAACAACTAATAACTGCTCACTTATCTTGACTTTATATGCATAATATAGTATAATT
The DNA here is from genome assembly GCA_947303535.1 of uncultured Ruminococcus sp. Next base: position 36,335 of record CAMYYQ010000001.1, on the reverse strand, counting down.
AAAGGCAGAAAACCACGGAAGGAGCGGTAATGTGGCAAAGCTAAAATTTACTGAAATAAACGGCGAAGTATGCATAAAATGCAGATTTACAGGTAACGAAATGCTCAACGAGCCAGAGTACAGATATTTCATCGACAACCGCATAAAGGGCTGGCTCGTTCCGTTCGCAGAGGGCACAGACCGACTTGAATTCACAGGTGCAAAGGGAATACCGCTTATCAATAAGATAAGAAGCGGCATAGACAAGCAGGAATACTTCCTTATCGTAAAGAACCTGCTGGACATAATCAAAGTCGCTGAGACCTGCGGCTTCAATATGCAGAATATAGTCCTTGACCCAAACTTTATAACTGTTGATACAGCTGATCTTGATATATATCTTTTCTATCTGCCATTGTGGTACAATGAGAGCTGCAACGACGGCATCGTAAACTGTCTGCGCAAGATATCCACCTTTGCGCAGTACAAGTCTCAGAGCGACTATTCAGCTGTTGACGGCTTTATGAATTTCGTCTGCCGTGAAAGCGGCTTCACTATCTCGGAAGCCAAGGAATATATCCGCAGGGAAGTCCCCGGGCTTTTCCCCGCTCAGGCTCCAAAGCCTTTACAGCCGCAATTCAGCAGAGCTGCTTCAAATGCCGCAAAGCCCGAGCATACTAAGCTTCATATCCCCGAGCCTTCTCAGCATATAAATAATATGGCTCAGACCATAATCAACGATATCAACAAAGGCTCACAGGAGTTCAAGCACACAGCTGCTCCCGAAGTTCCCGAGCCTAAGATAATCCCTTCGCTTAACAGCGATAAGCGGAACGTGCTTCCCGAACTTGTAAAGTCGGAGCATATCAGATCGGCTCCGCAGAATTATCCAAAGCTCACAAGACGAGCTACAGGCATTACAGTGAATATCGACAAGCCTGTTTTCAGGATAGGAAAGGAACGTGACAAGGTGGATTTCTGCATCACCGAAAACAGAACTGTCAGCAGAGTCCATGCGACAATTTATACTCGCAGCGGCTCGTGCTACATTGAAGATAACAACTCAACAAACAGAACATACATCAACGGAACTCCCGTGCCTGCAAATATGGAGATAAAAATAAAAAGCGGCGATGTTCTGAAGCTTTCCAACGAAGAATTCGATTTTATAGACGGGTAATGTCCGCCGTAAGGGGGAATTATGAAATACATTGCAGCCTGTGATACCGATATCGGTATCACAAAAAAAATAAATCAGGACAGCGTATGCGTCAAGACCGCTAAAACAAGTACGGGCATGGCTGCACTTGTAATGGTATGCGACGGAATGGGCGGACTCTCCCGCGGAGAGCTTGCAAGCGCAGAGGTAGTAAGAAGCTTTGCGGAATGGTTCGATACAGAGTTTCCCTTTGAGCTTCCCGACTGGGACTGGCAGACAGCTGCTCATAATGTGATAAGCAGGCTCCGCCGACTTAACGCAATGCTGGTACATTACGGCGCACATAACAATTTGCAGCTCGGCACTACCGCTACAGGTATAATAGCCGTAAATTCCGAGTACATGACGTTTCATGTGGGTGACAGCCGTATATATAAGATATCCGACAAGCTCAGCCAGATAACCGATGACCATACCTACGTCAACCGCGCCGTAAAAATGGGTAAAATGACTCCCGAGGAGGCTCTTGTTGACCCGCGAAGGAACGCACTTGTACAGTGCATAGGCGTTACAGGTGAGGTAGCTCCCGAAATAAGACTCGGAACTCTCGAAAATGACGTGACATATATGATATGTTCGGACGGATTTCGTCATGTACTGACGGAAAAAGAGCTTTTCGAGGAGCTTTCCGCAAAAAATACTTCCACCAAAAAGAATATGCAGTCAAAAATGCGCGAACTTATCGAAACCGTAAAAAACAGAGAAGAAAGCGACAATATTACAGTTGCTCTCTTCCGCGCCGAGCTTTGACAGCAAAGGAGCAGACTCTATGACAACAGGCGAAATACTTGTTATCGCAGCAGCTGCTGCGGTATTCGTGATAATAAACATCTTTATGTGGACTATGATCGCCAAAAAGGAGAAAAAGATAAGGGAAAGGACTACTCCGCCCCGTGATATCAACGAAAAACTCCCTGACGGCGTAATGGAAGCGGCAGCAGTAGCGGGCTTCAAACTCATCGAAAATACTGTTATCGTCCACACCAATGAAAGAATAATACCATAACAGCAGGAGATGATACAATGTCTGAACTTTCTCTCAACCGAAACATGAAAGCAGTTGAATTTGCACATAATCTCACTCTCCTTAACCGTGTGAACAGGATACGCTCAATTCTGGTGATATTCTATTTCGCGCCGCTTATCGTTTATCTTCCCGTAGCTATATTCATGGGCTTTATAACAAATGTCACCTCAGCTTCTTTAGACGCACTTATGATCGTACCCATAGTGGGATATTGTGCATGGCAGGCTTGCTACAGATACAGGGATATAATGGCTATACTCGTCATAGGTATACTTGCAGCAAATCAGCTTCTCCTATGGCTCATAAGTCCGTATGAGAACAAGCTGTTCCATGATTTCAGAGTGCTGACCAAATGCTTCTGGATACATCTTGTGCTCTTCGTCATTGTGGGCACAGCAGCTCTCGTAAATCTGAAAGTCAACATGATATACCATAAGCTTGAGACCTGTGACGGCTTCCCTCATTTCAACGAACGTTTCTTCGATCAGGAAATGGACAGGCATCAGTACGGCATAAAAGATCCTTACCAGGAGAAGATCGACTCCCTTAAAAGACAAAATTCAAACGAAATGTCCGATTTAGTCATTCCCGAAAGCATACCCGACTCGGACAGCAGCGGAACTATGGACGAAATATGACGGGTAATGTCAAATTTTCACAGAAAATGTAAGGTTTTTTCTGCAAATCTAAGGCGGCTTTGAGCCGCCTTTTTTATTGACATGACAACAGTATAATGCTATAATTAATGTGATGTACTGTCGCAGTACGCTAATTGAATTTAAAAGGAGAACATTATAAATGAGCGGTAATATCAACAGCTATGAAAGCCCATTCTGTACACGTTACGCAAGTGAGGAAATGCAGTACATTTTCTCTGCGGATAAAAAATTCACTACATGGAGAAAGCTCTGGGTAGCTCTTGCAAGAGCCGAAATGAAGCTTGGCCTCCCCGTAACAGAAGCACAGGTAAAGCAGCTCGAAGAACACATCAACGATGTAGACTATGAAATGGCAGCAGAGCGCGAAAAGATCACTCGCCACGACGTTATGGCTCACGTTTTCACATACGGACAGGCTTGTCCCGATGCCGCAGGTATCATCCACCTCGGTGCTACATCATGCTATGTTGGCGATAATACCGACGTTATAATCATGCGCGATGCGCTTAAAATAGTTCGCAGAAAGCTCATAAACGTTATGAACAACCTTGCGAAGTTCGCAGACGAGTACAAGAATCTCCCCTGCCTCGCATATACACATCTCCAGCCTGCACAGCTCACAACTGTAGGCAAGAGAGCTACACTCTGGCTCAACGAGCTCCTCATGGACTTCAACGACCTTGAATACCGTATGTCCACATTAAAGCTTCTCGGCTCAAAGGGCACAACAGGTACACAGGCTTCATTCATGGAGCTTTTCGAGGGCGACACTGACAAAATAAAGAAGCTTGAGCAGATGATAGCTGAGGAAATGGGCTTTGACGCAGTAGTTCCCGTATCAGGTCAGACCTACTCACGTAAGGTAGACTCAAAGGTACTTGAGCTTCTCAGCGATATCGCTCAGACAGCAAGCAAGTTCTCAAACGATATGCGTATCCTCCAGTCCTTCAAGGAAATGGAAGAGCCAAGAGAGAAGAAGCAGATAGGTTCTTCTGCAATGGCATACAAGCGTAATCCTATGCGCTGTGAGAGAATAACTTCCCTCGCACGTTACGTAATGATAGACAGCCTCAACCCTGCATTCACAGCAGGCACACAGTGGTTCGAGAGAACTCTCGACGACTCAGCAAACAAGCGTATCAGCGTAGCAGAGGCATTCCTCGGCGTTGACGCTATCCTCAACATCATGATGAACGTTACAAACGGTATAGTCGTATATCCCGAGATGATACGCCGCCGTGTAATGGCAGAGCTTCCTTTCATGGCAAGCGAGAACATAATGATGGACGCTGTTAAGAAGGGCGGAAACCGTCAGGAGCTTCACGACCGTATCATGGATTACTCTATGGAGGCAGGTGCAAACGTAAAGGAGCGCGGACTTGACAACAATCTCTGCGAGCTTATCGAAGCTGATCCTATGTTCATGGTAACAAAGGAAGAGCTTGACGCAGTTCTCAAGCCTGAGAACTACACAGGCAGAAGCTCACAGCAGGTGGACGAGTTCCTTGCAGAGTGCATCAAGCCTATCCTTGACGCTAACAAGGACATTCTCGGCGAAAGCTTTGAAATGAAGAATTAAATTGAGCGAAGCTCAATAAGCCGTTAGCTAGCAGAGCTGACAGCCCCTACAAGCTAACGGGCTAATGGCTCGGGACTAAGCACTATGCACTAACCACTGATCACTAAAAATCACAGGAGATGTCATGAAAAAACCACTAATTATCGGCGGAACTATTCTCGGATTTCTGCTTGCTGCTTCACTTGTAATATTCATATTCTTCCCGGGACTTCCCACTTATCTGAAAGTCAAGCACAAATACGACCATATAGACGAAACTGTTGCCGAATTCAAAAAGACTGATGTCCCCTCCGATTATGTAAGTCATACACTGAGAGGCGTAAAATTCAGTATTCCTTCCGACTGGGAAGGACACAGTCCTATCGAAGGTACGGAAGCAAGCTCCTACGTATCGGGCGAAGATTACAGAATATTCGTTTTGGATATTGACTACAAGATGCAGGCAGAACTTAATGACGAATACAAGGATATGCTCGGCGACGAATACAGTGAAGACGACCTTTATGATCCGTGGGAATATTATAAGTACAAAGAAGACGATTACAGGAATTTCTTCAAGGAGATCGGCATTGATGTCCCACAGTACGGACTTGCATATACTATGGTGTTTTATACAAGGGACTGCATCACAGCTAAAAAATGTCTGAAGCTCCGAGGCAAGGACAAAGATGTGTTCCTTGCACTTGCAGAGGATAAAGAAGAAGCTGTCGGCATGGAAAAGATGTGGAAAGCAAAAGGCAGCGGCTTCAATGCATATATCGGACAGGAAATATACTCAGGCTATGACGGTAATGTATGGGTAGTAACTATATTCCCTGATGATAATGCAAACAAAGTCTATACCGTTAATATGAAATGTACCGACGAAACAGTTGCAAAGCAGATAATAAGCTCAATAGAGCTTGAATAATAAAGGAAAAAATATGAAAAAGGAATTTCTCGAAGCAGGCAAGATAGTCACTACCCACGGCATACGCGGCGAAGTGAAGATAATGCCATATACTGACAGTCCCGAGCTTCTTGCGGAGTTCGACAGACTTTTCATTGGAAAAAATCACGAGGAAGTTATAATAGAACGCTCCCGAGTGTTCAAGAATACAGTTATCGCCAAGATAGAGGGCATAGACACTCCCGAAGCTGCTGAAAAGCTCCGCAACAAGGTGCTCTATATGCACCGCGACGATCTTGAGCTTGACGATGACACCTACTTCATTCAGGACCTCATCGGACTTGAAGTCCGTGATGCTGACAGCGATGCCGTATACGGCAAGATAATCGACGTTATGCAGACAGGTGCAAACGATGTCTACGTCATAAAGGGAGAGGACAGAGAATATCTTGTTCCTGCGATCGCAGACGTTGTAGTATCCACGGATATAGACGGCGGAGTTATGACAATCCGCCCACTTGACGGTCTTTTCGACTGATATGAAAAAGAGCAGTATCCTCGCTCTCGGCACTATGACAGCCCTTTTCATCGGACTGGCGATATGGTCGCTGACAAGCTGTGAAAACATACTCCAAAGCTACAAACAGCTGCCAAAATGGGGCATATCCATAGTCGGCATAGTTTTCCTGCTGATGCTTTTCATTCCCAATATCATATGGAGCAAAAATCAGCCCGCAGGCTATGAGGAGTCCGCAAAACACGAAAACAAAACTCTCCTCACACTTGAACGTGCAGGTGAAGGGCTTGTAAGCACATTAGTGCTTATCGACCGCCGCCTTGACAAATTCAGCCTGTCGCCGAGACTTGGCTATATCGCCCTTGCGCTCATACTTATGATACTGTATGAGCTTTACTGGCTGGGATATTTCCGAAGCAGCCGCACCCTTGCGGATATGTACTCCGATTACTGCGGATTTCCGCTGGCAGGTGCTTCCCTGCCTGTATTTGCAGTATTCTTTCTGGGAGTTTACGCCTGCAATGTCTTTATTATTGCAGCGTCTGTGATACTCGGCATCGGACATATCGGCATACACCTTATGCATAAAAAAGAACTATAAAAAAGAGAAAAAAACTGTAGAACAAAAGAAAAACGGCGTTGATACGCCAAAAGGAGGCATTTTATGAAAAAAATATTAGGCATACTGTTTCTGCTCATTCTCATCGCAGCAGGCGTCTGCGCGTACTTCTTTCCCGGCATACCTTATTACTACAAATGCACTCACGAACTTGAAATGAGGGATAACATATGGGAGGAGATCCCGAAAGATCTCCCTAAGCTTTCCGAGGGATATGCCGATTTCTCGACTATGGATATACGTGTAACCGCATGGAACGACATAGAAGCACAGCGCACAGGTGATGATAACAATGTCACATGGGCAAATGAAGATCATTCCCATTTTATCACCATTTTCTCCGAACGTATCAACGAAAGCGAAGATTTCCTCGATATGACGGGAATAGATCACGATGAGCTCGATGCTTACTGCAAAGCAGCAGAAAAAACGACTCCCGAAACAAAATACGAATTCGTAAAGCTTATGGCTTCAATATCGCGATAACTGTCGATAACGAGATGAAGACCTTCTATAAGATCATGAAGCAGAAAAATGAAGATATCTTCAAGAACAGAGCTTATCCCGTAAGGTTCTGCCCCGTTGACGGCGTGGGATACCGCGGATACCTTGTAAAAGGTCTGGAATACGGCTATGAAAAGAATACCGATAAATACGTTGTAGCCAATATCTACCCCGAAAAGGACAAAAAGACGCGCTACATTGTAATTATCAGTTACACTGATCCTGACGAAGTACTTGCAATAGCCGAGAGCATAAAACTTACATAAAATTCCCGAGACCGCTGTTTTCCGCGGTCTCAAATCATAAAAGGAGAAAAATAATGCATATCGAAATAGCTACATTATTCCCCGAAATGTGCGAAGCCGTACTGGGCGAAAGTATCGTTGGCAGGGCAAGAAAAGCAGGAAAGCTCAGCCTCCACTGCCGACAGATACGTGAATATACTCAGGATAAGCACCGCAGAGTCGATGATACTCCTTATGGCGGCGGCATGGGAATGGTAATGCAGTGCGAGCCTATATATAACTGCTATAAGGCGGTCTGCGAGGAGCTTGGCGAAAAACCTCATACTATATATATGTCACCAAAGGGAAGCATCTTCGACCAGAATAAAGCCGTAGAGCTTTCAAAACTGGACAATATCCTCATTCTATGCGGTCACTATGAGGGCGTAGACCAGCGAGTACTTGACAAAATAGTCGATGAGGAGATATCTATCGGCGACTATGTACTCACAGGCGGCGAGATACCTGCAATGGTGGTAGCTGACGCAGTTGCGCGTATGTGCGACGGAGTCCTCTCCGACGAGGTATGCTTCACCGATGAGAGCATATACAGCGGACTCCTTGAATATCCGCAGTATACGCGCCCCGAAGTCTGGGAGGGCGAAGCTGTTCCGCCTGTACTTCTGACAGGTCATCACAAGAATATCGAAACCTGGAGACACGAGCAAAGCCTTAAAATAACGGCTGAACGCCGCCCTGATCTTTTAGCTAAATACAAAGCTCAAAATGACTGACCATTTTTTGCTATTGATATTAAATAATTAAAAAGGCTTTGTTCCACATATCAACTGGCAGTATATCAAAAAAAGCTTTTTCCGTTTAGAAGAAATAACCATATTCAGGTGTCAAATCATATGCAACTTCAACAATTACTGTCAACATTTTTTTGTAGTGATAATCAACAAGCAGGTTGATAATTTTTTATTCACATTTAATCTAAATGTAGAATTTAATGAAATCTTGGTTTTTTAACGGTAAAATCCGTTGACACTCAAAAAAAATGATTGTATAATGATATCAGCAAGTGAAACAAATTTGCAAACAGCAACGCAGTCCTGTAAAATGAGAGGGGCTGTAACTACAGAGAATAGGAGAGTTGTATATGTTTGTCAGAGAAGTAATGGTAAAGAATCAGGTTGGACTTCACGCAAGACCGGCAACCTTCTTTATTCAGAAGGCTAACGAGTTCAAGTCATCGATCTGGATCGAAAAAGAAGAGCGCAGAGTAAATGCTAAGAGCTTACTCGGAATTCTTTCTCTTGGTATCGTAGGCGGTACAAACGTAAAGGTTATCGCTGACGGTGCAGACGAGAAGGCTGCTGTTGATGCTCTCATCGAGCTCGTTGACAGTGGTTTCAGCGAAGAAAACAGATAATCATGCCAAAACTTAGGGCGTTACAGTTGTAACGCCCACTTTTGTTATCTTTTTGAATTATCCAAGATCTTCTGCCATAGTCTCAGCAAATATACCATAACCCTGAGCAGGATCGGCTACAAATACATGAGTGACAGCTCCTACAAGCTTACCGTTCTGAATTATGGGACTTCCGCTCATGCCCTGCACTATGCCGCCTACGGCTTCTATAAGCCTTTCATCGGTTATGCGTATCACCATATTTTTTGACGTTCCCACGCTGCCGTAGTCTACGCTGACTATCTCAGCAGCATATTTTTCGGGAGCCTGACCTGCTACGGTCGTGTAAATTTCAGCAGGTCCGACGGTCACTTCCTGTCGGTATGCCATTTTGAATTCTTCAGAGCCTTCGGAAAGCTCTGCAAGGGCGCTTTCGGATAATCTGCCGTATATGCCGCTCATTTTGTTGCGGTCAAGTACGCCGAAGCTGCTCTCAGCACAGAATTTTCCTCTCAGCTCACCAGGTATACCTCTTGCGCCGCGGCGTACCTCCGTAATGTCTACAGGTACAGCCTCACCGCTGTGAACGGGAACTATACCGCCTGTGTCGGAATCGCATATGGGGTGCCCAAGTCCGACAAAGCTGCCCGTATCCTTGTTAAAGAACGTCATGGTACCGATGCCTGCAATGCTGTCGCGTACCCACATACCGCCCTTCCAGCTTCTGCTCCTTCGTGACTTTACAGGCTGTAAGGACGCGGTAAATATATTTCCGTCACGATCAACTGAGAGTTCTATATCTTTTCCTTTTGATGATGCTATGATCTCCTGGAGCTGATCGTTTGACGTAAGAGCATTTCCGTCTGCAAGACGTATCACATCGCCTTTGCAGATACCTGCTTCCTCGGCAGGACATACAAGACACCCTTTCTCATCTTCAACATCGCCAAGCCCCGTTACCATAACACCCTCCATAAGGAGTTTAATGCCGAAGGGTCTGCCTCCTACGGCAAAAACAGGGGCTTCAGCTTTGTTTACTTCAACATTTTTAACGGGAATAACACCGAAAAGTGAAAATGTTACCTGTTCTGTGCCTGTGCAGCTCCCTGCTGCGGGTACTGCTTTATCAGGCGAACTTATACAGCTCAGTTCGGGAAATCCCGCTATTTTTATTTCTGAATCAATATCAGCTGTGATAACATCGGGCAGCTGCGATGAATAATATCCCGCAGTTCCGAATAATCCTATAAAAGCCGCAGATAATAATGCCGCAGCTGTTTTTATGATCTTTCTTTTAAATAACATTTGTTTTTTCCTTTCATGTTCCCAAGGGAACATATTTATTATATTTCTGCGAAGCTTTTTTATAAATGAGAATTCCACACTGTTGAAATCTGCTTACGGAGTCAATATGAGCCAGAAAAAATTGAAAAATCTTCATTCGGAGAAGTCCCCTCTTATGACCGCTGCAAAGGTCATAGCGGTGCTGCTTGCTCTGATATTTTCCTGTGCTATGACAATGCTGTCAGGCGCAGGTCTTATTTATAACCGAAACAGCTACGGCAGCGAAATGGCTGTGACAGGCTTTTTCCTTATACTTTCCGCAGTTCTTATGACATCGGGCACTGTACTTTGTATTTTCAGAAAGAACGCTGCAAATATCCTGTCCATTATATTTTCATCGTGCGGCTTTATATTATGCATGGTCATGCTGCATAAGCTTGTCTCTCACGCAAACAGATGCGGCTGGACGAACAAATACACACTCCAGCCCATAAGCAGTATGTACAGAACAAGGGTACTCCCCTGCATCATACCTGTGGCTTTGACCGTTTCTATTGCACTTATACAGCTTTTTTCCTATGATATGAAGCAGTACCGCCGTCAGCGCAGGGCTGAAAAGGAAGCAAAGAAAAACGCGCCTGCTCCGCCAATAATCGACGACTAAACTCTCGGCAGAAATTATTATACCACAGAAAAGACGGGAAAACCGTCTTTTTTTGTCCCTGTGCAGGCTTTTTATTGCCTTTATTCTGCATTTTATACTCAAAAAAGTCATGTATCTTGAATTGTTCATTTTTTTATGGTACAATATTATCATTAATATCGAATCAATGAGGGAAGTATTATCTCAGCCGTTAGCCTTTAGCTCTTAGCCAATGTGTCGCCTCGGCGAATAATTTTAATAATGTGAGCGTAAGCGAACTCCTTCGGCTAATGCCTAATGGCTAACGGCTAATGGCTATAATTTTTCTTCCTTAATTCAATCATTATCATATCAAAGATCTCTGAAAGGAGCATTACCATGAACGTCAAATCCGAATTGCTTGCAACTCTCGCAAACTCAGACGGAAAATATATATCAGGTGCAGCTCTTGCGGATAAGCTCGGTGTCAGCCGAAATGCTGTTTGGAAAGCCGTAAAATCCCTTGAAGCAGAGGGCTACTCCATAAGCTCGGTAACTTCAAAAGGCTACAGGCTCAACGAGGATAATAATCGTCTTTCAGCAGACCTCATTGCTCCTTTCCTGCGCACTAAGGAACTTGGACGGAATATGATGATATATGAAGAAGTCGAGTCCACAAACAATACCACAAAAGAACTGGATTCAGATGCCGTACCAAACGGTACTACCGTTATTGCGGACAGACAGACCGCAGGCAGAGGACGAATAGGCAGGTCTTTCGTATCGCCGTCAGGTGTGGGACTTTACATGAGTACCCTCATAAGACCTGAATTCAGCCTTGAATACGCGCCTATGATAACTGCCGCAGCCGCCTGTGCAGGTGCCGAAGCCGTTGAAAAGCTTTGCGGCAGCCCTGTAAATATAAAATGGGTAAACGACCTGTACATGAACGGTAAAAAAATATGCGGTATACTTACGGAAGCATCTTTCGGTCTGGAAATGCGTACCCTTGACTGTGCAGTTATCGGCATAGGCATAAACGTAAGGAGCGCAAAGGAAATATTCGGCGAAGAGCTGAGCAAAACGGTTACTTCCATACAGGACGAAACAGGCATCATCGTCAACAGGAACAGGCTCTGTGCCGAGGTGCTCAATTCACTTGAATACTATCTGGGCAAAATAGTTGACAGAAGCTTTCTCCACGATTACAGACGGCGCGAATACCTTACAGGACACGTAGTAACTGCAAATATAGGCAGAGAAAAGATATTAGGCGAAGCTATCGGCATAGACGACAATGCTAATCTTATAGTAAGGCTGTCCTCGGGCGAGGAAAAGCACCTCAGCTCGGGTGAAGCAAATCTTTGCAGGATAGCAGATAATTAAGCTTATTACGGCTCAAAGCCGTAAAATATAATATAGGGAGGTATATCAGCATGAGATATACTATTATTGGTGAAACTGTTCCGGCAGTAGAATGTGAACTTAATCAGGGAGAATCTATGTTTACCCAGTCAGGCGGCATGATATGGCAGACTCAGGGTATCAAGATGACAACAAACGCAAGGGGCGGTCTCGGAAGAAGTCTGGGAAGAATATTCACAGGGGAATCAATTTTTATGGCAAACTACACAGCAGAAGTCTCGGGAGCTAAGATAGCATTCGGCTCAACAGTTCCGGGTTCGGTAGTTCCCGTAAATATCTCTCAGGGCGGACTTATCTGTCAGAAGGGTGCATTTCTCTGTGCTGAGCAGACTGTAGACCTCAAGGCTGTTTTCACAAAGAAATTCATGTCGGGACTTTTCGGCGGTGAAGGCTTTATCCTCCAGCACCTCTTCGGTCAGGGCATGGCTTTCCTCGAAGTAGACGGCGATAAGGTCGAGCGTTATCTTAATCCCGGTGAGGTACTCAAAGTCGATACAGGTAATGTTGTTGCATTTGAACCTACCGTAAACTATGAGATAGAGACTGTAAAGGGACTCGGAAATATATTCCTCGGCGGCGAGGGACTCTTCCTCACACGCCTTACAGGTCCCGGAAAGATCATTCTCCAGACTCAGAACTTCAACGATTTTGCAGGAAGAATTCTCTCAATGGGCATGAAGAAATAAATGAAGAAGCTTTTCATCACTGTAGCTGTTGCGGCAATATACCTGCTTTTCAGCGTATTCACGGGACTATGGGCGATATCTTGGATAATATGGGTATTTTACGCAGTATACATGATAGCGGACTATATAAAGTCGCAGATGTGATAAGCTACAGTTTTTACCGATATTGAGGTGAAGTATATGTTTATTTATGGTTTCCCCGTTATGGGATTTCAGTATATGACCAACGGCACAGAGCTTTTCCGCATGGCTGCCGATCAGAAAGCTGCAAATAAATGGAATGGAAATAAATGGCTCTGTACTTGCGGAAAAGAAAACGACACGAAATTCTGTCCCGACTGCGGTGCAAAAGCTCCCGTAAAACCGTGGAAATGCACTTGCGGCAGGGAATGTGATACGAATTACTGCCCTGACTGCGGCAGTAAAGCCGTTAGCCTTTAGCCATTATCCTGTAGGGACGCGCATTGCGCGTCCGCAGACTTCTATGATATTAACACGGGCTGCCAAAGGCAGCCCTACAAAACGCTAATGGCTAAATCTCCTAAAAGCTAAGGGCTTAAAATTTTGCAAAGCAAAATTTTAATAGGGTCTTGACAAAAATAAAAATTCATTGTATAATACAAAAAACAATCGTTAAATGCTATGAAGGGAATAAAAGCTTGTATATTGCTTTCACAGAGAGCTGCTATATGGTGAAAGGCAGCACCCATGTACAAGAAATAACTCCTCCCCGAGCAGCCGCCCCAAAGAAGACATATCTTCAAGTAGGCTCGGACGGTCTCTCCCGTTACAGAGATATGCGTTGATCCGACGCAGATGAGTGGGTGTAATTCTTACATCAAGAAGAGTGGTACCACGGAGTATATCGTAACTTCGTCTCTTCCATGCCGACGCATGGAGGAGACTTTTTTATTACCTGTGCAAGGTCGGCAAAAACGGATCGGAATGGAGGTTTTTACATGAATAACGTTAGCAAGTACACAAGACAATTCTTTGAAGCACCTAAAACCGATATGAAATGGACACAGAGATCTTATGTTGACAAAGCCCCTGTATGGTGCAGCGTCGATCTCCGTGACGGCAATCAGGCTCTCATAGTACCCATGAGCCTTGACGAAAAACTGGAGTTCTTCAAGATGCTGGTGGATATCGGCTTCAAGGAAATAGAGATCGGCTTCCCTGCCGCTTCTGATACCGAATACAACTTCTGCCGCGCACTCATCGAACATGAGCTCATACCCGATGATGTTGCCATACAGGTGCTCACACAGTCCCGCGAACATATCATCGAAAAGACATTTGAAGCTCTGAAGGGCTGCAAGAACGCAATAGTCCACCTCTACAACTCAACATCTGTGGCACAGAGAGAGCAGGTATTCCGCAAAAGCAAGGAAGAGATAATAGATATCGCAGTCAGCGGAGCAAAGCTCTGCAAGGAATATCGTGAAAGATATGAGGGCAATTTCAGGTTTGAATACTCCCCCGAAAGCTTCACAGGTACAGAGCCCGAATTTGCACTTGAGGTATGCAACGCTGTCCTTGATGTATGGCAGCCCACGCCCGATGATAAAGTGATAATCAATCTCCCTGTTACGGTGCAGCTCTCAATGCCCCATATCTACGCAAATCAGGTGGAGTATATGTGTGAGAACCTCAGATACCGCGAAAATGTTATCGTATCACTCCACCCACACAACGACCGCGGCTGCGCCATAGCAGATACGGAAATGGGACTTCTTGCAGGTGCTGACCGTGTTGAGGGCACTCTCTTCGGCAACGGCGAGCGTACAGGAAATGTTGATATAATAACACTTGCCATGAATATGTACTCACAGGGCATTGATCCTAAGCTGGAATTAGGCGATATACCGTCAATATCCGAGGTATATTCAAGACTTACGAATATGAGCATATACGAACGCCAGCCCTATTCGGGCAAGCTGGTATTTGCAGCGTTCAGCGGTTCGCATCAGGACGCTATCGCAAAGGGCATGAAATGGCGCGAAGAAAAGGGCGAAACTGTCTGGAATGTGCCTTATCTCCCTATTGACCCTAAAGATATCGGCAGAGAATCTGAATCCGATGTTATCCGCATCAACAGCCAGTCTGGCAAGGGCGGTATCGGTTATATCCTCGAAACACGCTTCGGCTACGATCTTCCGAAGAAAATGCGCGAAAATGTGGGCTATCTGGTCAAAGGCATTTCCGACCGCGGACACAGGGAGCTTCTCCCCGACGAGGTATACAAGATATTCAAGGAAAACTACGTGGATATCATCTCGCCTATCGAGATCACGGAAACTCACTTCAAACAGCGTGACGGCATTGAAGCTTCTGTCAGCTTCAAGTACAGGGGCAGAAAAGTCACAGCTACCAACACAGGTAACGGTCGTCTTGACGCTGTCAGCAACGCTATACGCTCCTATACAGGGCTGGACTACAGCCTTAATACCTACTCGGAACACGCTCTCGAAGTCGGTTCTGCATCAAAGGCTGTGTCCTATGTTGAGATAGTTGCAGGAAACGGCAGGAGCTTCTGGGGAACAGGCATCGACAACGATATCATCACTTCTTCCGTTAAGGCTCTTGTCAGCGCAGTAAACAATATGCTCACAAAAAATCTGACATAATGCACAAACCAACACATTAAAAATATATCAAGCAGTCAAAAAATTCTGAAATACACTGCGCCTTATTGATTTTATCGCCCCAAAGTGATATAATACAAATATATTAATCAGTAAGGAGCGAGAATAATGAGAACTGTATTCAAAACCACAGGTCATGTCATTATTTCAGGCGCAGTCATCAATGTATCTGACTGTAAATTCTTTTCGTTCTGTCCGAAAGCCGCTCTTGCCTGATAAAAGTATATCTTATGCAAAGAAGCTTACACCTCCGACAGAATGTCGGAGGTTTTTGTTTACACATAATATCACCAACAATAAATAAAAAAGGATCGGATCATATGAAGATATCAGGTGCAAAAATAGTTGTTGAAATACTGATCGAACAGGGCTGTGATACCATATTCGGCTATCCGGGCGGTCAGGTAATAGATCTTTTTGACGAGCTTTATACCGCAAAGGAGCGTATCAGACATATACTTACCGCCCATGAACAGGGCGCAGCTCATGCTGCTGACGGCTATGCAAGGTCAACAGGAAAAGTCGGCGTTGTCATCGCTACATCGGGTCCCGGAGCTACAAACCTTGTAACAGGCATAGCTACCGCTTATCTTGACTCTGTTCCCATGGTCGCTATCACAGGAAACGTTTCCTGCGACTTTATCGGACGGGACAGCTTTCAGGAAGTCGATATAGTAGGTATAACCATGCCTATTACCAAGCATAATTTCATAGTTAAGGACATAAAGGACCTTGCCGACACTCTTCGTACTGCCTTCAAGATCGCAAAATCAGGCAGACCGGGACCTGTACTTGTGGATATCCCAAAAGATATACAGCTTGCACAGTATGAATTCGAGGCTAATGCACAGCCTGTTATCCCTTATCCGCTTATCTTTTCATCGGAACAGAAGCTGAGAAAGGCTGCCGAGCTTATCAACGCTTCGGAAAGACCTTATATCTACTTCGGCGGCGGTATCATCAACGGCAAGGCTTCCGCACAGATAATGGCACTCGCCGAGAAAATAGACGCGCCTATGGGCTGCTCGCTCATGGGACTTTCCGCAGTACCCTCTGACTATCCCCGCTTTCTCGGTATGCAGGGCAGACACGGACATTATGCATCGACTGTTGCCGAGGACGAGGCTGACCTTATAATCACCCTCGGTGCAAGATTCAGCGACCGCTCCACATGGGAAACAAGCAGGTCACTTAAAAAATTCAGCATAATCCACATTGATATAGACGGCGCGGAGCTCAACAAGAATATCCCTGCCGACCTGTCCATACGCGGCGATATCCTCGATGCTGTGGAGCGTCTCACTGCTATGATAGATGAGAAAAAGCACCCTGCATGGACTTCGCGTATCGCTAAGCTGAGAGAAGAGGAAAAACGCCTTACCAAGGCTGCACACAAGAAGATAAAAGGCAAGCTTGCACCCTATGATATTATTGACACCATAAGCTCATACGCTCCCGATGATGCTATCGTCGTTACAGACGTAGGTCAGCATCAGATGTGGACTGCTCAGAGATACCCCCTCAAAAAGCCCCGTACCTTCCTTTCAAGCGGCGGTCTGGGCACTATGGGCTACGGCCTCGGTGCAGCTATAGGAGCTGCAATGGCAACAGGAAAAAGAGTTGTCCTCTTCACAGGTGACGGCAGCTTCGGCATGGATCTTAATGAGCTTGCTACAGCCGTTTCTCAGGAGCTGCCCATAACCATAGTTATTATGAACAACGGCGTTCTCGGAATGGTAAGACAGTGGCAGACCCTTTACCTCGACAAGCACTACTCCAATACAACTCTCGACCGTAAAACGGACTTCGTAAAGCTTGCAGAAGCTTTCGGCGCAGAGAGCGGACGTGCCTGCGACACAAAACAGCTGAAAAAACTGGCTGAAAAAGCCTTTTCGTGCAGCGGACCTTTCGTCATCGACTGTGCAGTGGACAGCGATGAATTCGTGCTTCCGATGCTTCCTCCAAGCGGTTCGGTAGACGATATCATTACCGAGATCAAGTGAGGTGACAGTTATGGATCAGTATGTAATCGGAGTTATAGTAGCAAACGTATCAGGTGTACTTTCACGAGTTTCGGGAATGTTCACACGCCGCGGCTTCAATATCGACAGCCTTACCGTTGGCGAGACTGAGTCAAGCGGATTTTCAAGAATAACTATCGCCTTTCACGGCGATGAGGATATAAAGGAGCGTATACTGCACCAGCTCCAGAAGCTCTACGACGTAAGAGAAGTAGAGGTAATGGACAAGAACGAGACTGTAATACGCGAGCTTCTGCTCATAAAGGTAAGAAACAAGGCTGATATCCGACAGGATATTATGACTGCCGTTGAGATATTCCGCTCAAAGATAGTAGATTATTCTCCTACCTCCCTTACCTGCGAGCTTACTGGCGAGACCTCAAAGATAGATGCATTCATCGAGCTTCTGAAACCCTTCGGCATAATGGAGATGTGCCGCACGGGTATCGTGGCTATAGAGCGCGGCGAGAACTGTCTCAAAACGGTGAAATAAAATCGCAAATGGTTTGTGTAAAGACCAATATATATGAAAGAAGCGTGTAAAAATGTCAATGACAATGACGCAGAAGATACTTGCGGCTCATTCGGGCAAGGAGTCCGTCAGCGCAGGAGAGCTTATCCTCGCAGACCTTGATCTCGTTCTCGGAAACGATATCACCTCCCCCGTAGCTATAAAGGAGTTCGCAAAGCTTGGCAAGGACAGCGTGTTCGACAAAAACAAGGTCACAATGGTCATGGATCATTTTGCACCCAATAAGGACATAAAAGCGGCAGAGCAGTGCAAAATGTGCCGCGATTTCTGCAATGATATGGAAGTCACCCATTTTTATGATGTTGGAGAAATGGGTATTGAACACGCCCTGCTTCCCGAAAAAGGACTTGTCACAGCAGGCAATGTTGTCATTGGCGCAGACTCACACACCTGTACCTACGGTGCTCTCGGAGCATTCTCAACAGGCGTAGGCTCTACGGATATGGCTTGCGGAATGGCTGTGGGAAAGGCATGGTTCAAGGTGCCCTCAGCTATAAAGTTTGACCTTACAGGCAGTCTCCGAAGATACGTTTCGGGCAAGGACGTTATCCTCCACATTATCGGTAAAATAGGCGTTGACGGCGCACTTTACCGCTCTCTGGAGTTCACAGGCGAGGGACTTTCCTCACTTTCAATGGCTGACCGCCTCTGCATTGCAAATATGGCTATCGAAGCAGGTGCAAAGAACGGTATTTTCGAGGTTGACGATATCACCCTTGACTATATCCGCGAGCATGGCGGTGCAGAGCCTGTTATTTACAAGGCTGACCCCAATGCGGAGTACGATGAAGTAATAAACATCGACCTTTCACAGATAGAGCCTACCGTGGCTTTTCCGCATCTCCCCGAAAATGCAAGAACATTCGATAACATAGGCGAAGTAAAGATAGACCAGGTAGTTATCGGCTCATGCACAAACGGCAGACTTGAAGATCTTATAGCTGCCGCTGAGATAATGAAAGGACACAAGGCGGCAAAAAACGTCCGCGTTATCATTATCCCTGCAACTCAGCAGATATACCTTGACGCTATGGAAATGGGGCTTCTCCGCACCTTTATCGAAAGCGGCGCTGTAGTCTCCACACCTACCTGCGGTCCGTGCTTAGGCGGATATATGGGAATACTTGCCGCAGGAGAAAGAGCTGTCACCACCACTAACCGAAATTTCGTAGGACGTATGGGACACCCCGAGTCCGAGGTATATCTGGCAAGTCCTGCAACTGCCGCAGCAAGTGCGCTAACAGGCAGGATAACAAGTCCGTGGGAGGTAATGGAAGCATGAAATACACAGGAAATGTTATAAAATACGGTGACAACGTCGATACAGACGTTATTATCCCTGCTCGTTACCTCAATACCAGCGACCACGCAGAGCTTGCAAGCCACTGCATGGAGGACTTGGATAAAACCTTTGTGAGTCGTGTACAGACGGGAGATATTATCGTCGCAGGTCAGAATTTCGGCTGCGGCTCGTCCCGTGAACACGCTCCCATAGCTATAAAGGCAAGCGGAGTATCGCTCGTTATCGCAAAGAGCTTTGCGCGCATATTCTACCGCAATGCCATAAATATCGGTCTTGCTATCGTGGAATGTCCTGCGGCAGCCGAGGAGATATCCGAAGGCGACAAGGTGGAAGCCGACCTCGACAACGGTATCATACGCAATATAACTACAGGTAAGGAGTACAAAACAGCTCCTTTCCCCGAATTCGTACAGAAAATAATCGAAAACGGCGGACTTATGCAGTCTATCGCCAATGGTACATTCTGAGGAAACAGAAATGATAGCGAAAATAATCGTAAAATGTATCATTTACAATAAAAAGCTCAACCGATTTCTTCTGATAAAGCGATGTGAAAACGATGATACAGGCGCAGATACGTGGGAGAATGCAGGCGGCAATATCGAAAGCGGAGAGACTCCCGAGGACGCAATAAAAAGAGAAGTCATGGAAGAAACAGGCATTACGGATATAAGGATAGGCAATATCGCTTATGTTGCGATCTTAAACCATGAACTTCCCGACCTGCTCATAGTATATCTGTGCGAAACAGATGAAGAAAACGTAAGTCTTAGCTTTGAGCACAGCTCCTTTGTATGGGCTGACGAGCAACAGTGCAGGTCTTTGCTTCCCTCGGAGATAATCGGCGATTTCGAGAAAAACAATGTATTTGATATTCTGAGGGGCGGTAACGGATCTCCGCCTGAACACGCTAAAGTTAAGTAAATAACGGAGATAATTATGACAGACATTAACTGCCTGCTTGCAGGACTTACGCGACTGCTCGGTCCTCTGCTCCTGCTGATATTCTGGCACAAAAAAACAGGCGCACGGATATTCCCTGCACTTGTTGCATTTGTGGTATGCTTCCCTGTTTTTATCGTTGCGGGGGCTATACGCTCGGGCTTTGACCACAGCGACTGGATAGCCTTTCATATACAGCAGGGACTGCTCTACGGCATATTTGAAGAGGGAGCAAAATTCCTTGTGCTGCGGTATCTGCTCACTTCCTATGACGACCGCAGGGACGCAGTCACCTACGGTATCGGACACAATGTATTTGAAGAAATCGGTGCAGGATTTGCCTGCTTTAACCTTATGGGCACTGACAAGGCAGCTCCCACGATCTTTCCTGTAAATATATGGATGTTCGCTGAAGGCGCGGCATTCGTTATTGCAACTACGGTACTGATATTCTATGGTATCCGCATGAACAAGTCAAAGATAATGCTGCCTGTAGCTATGCTTCTGCACCTTATCAGCAATTTCATCGGCGGAGCTTTAGGAGAGCCATATTCTGCCATATTGTGCACTCTGACAACAGCAGGTATGTGCTATGCTGCATATCGCTGCTATAAGGCAATGGAGACTCAGTCAGGAGACCAGTGGTAAGTTACCGAAAAAGCTTTTCAAGCGAGGATAACTCGCTTTGAATATATCTTTCAGCCGTCAGGAAGCATTCATGGCTGACAGCTGATAACAGAAAGGGTGATATTATGAGATTTAAAGTTGCATTGTTAAAGGGCGATGGAATAGGTCCTGAGATAGTGGACAGTGCCGTTGCGGTACTGAAAAAGGTAGCCGATAAATTCGGGCACGACTTTATTTTCACGCCATACCTCATGGGCGGCTGTGCCATTGATGAAATGGGCATACCTCTTCCACCTGAGACAATAGAAGGCTGTCTGGAGTCCGACAGCGTACTCCTCGGCTCTGTAGGCGGTCCTAAGTGGGACGACCAGCCGGGAGATAACCGTCCCGAAAAGGCTCTCCTCGGTATACGCGAGGCACTGGGACTATTTACTAACCTGCGTCCTGCAAAGCTGTACCCTGCTCTCCGCGAAGCTTCTCCGCTGAAAGATGAAGTCATCGGCAACGGCTTTGATATAATGATAGTACGTGAGCTTACAGGCGGTATATACTTCGGCGACCGCGGCTACCGTGAGGGAAAGTACGGCAAGGAAGCCTATGATACCGAAGCTTATAGTGTCACCGAGATAGAACGTATAGGCAGAGTTGCCTTTGAAACTGCCATGAAGCGCAGAAAACGCCTTTGCAGCGTCGACAAGGCAAATGTACTTGAATCCTCAAGACTCTGGCGCAAGACCATGCATGAGCTCGCAGCGAAATATCCAAATGTAAAATATACAGATATGTTCGTGGATAACGCCGCAATGCAGCTGATACGCGATCCCCAGCAGTTTGACGTTATCGTTACATCAAATATGTTCGGAGATATACTTTCAGATGAAGCTTCACAGCTAACAGGCTCTATCGGTATGCTGGCTTCTGCGTCCTTAGGTGCTTCAAAGCGCGGTATGTTCGAGCCTATACACGGTTCTGCGCCCGACATCGCAGGAAAAAATCAGGCAAACCCCATAGCTGCGATACTCTCGGGAGCAATGATGCTCCGCTATTCCGCAGGTCTTTCCAAGGAAGCAGATGCTATTGAAGCAGCTGTAGAAAAGGCACTGGAAAAAGGCTGCCGTACAGCAGATATCAGATGCAGCAGCCAGTCATCACCCCTTACCTGCACTCAGATGACCCAGGCAATACTTGAAGTTCTTTGAATTGTGATATAAGTTCACACGAACTCTTTCATAGTTCTTTAGAATATCTTTATTCTGCTTTTTATAATTCACAGTGCTTCCTGTTCGTTAAAAATAATACCAAGATACGTTGCTGTAATACTTTTTTATTCCCCTGCACGTTTGCTCTGACAGCTGAAATATACCTTATTACAGGCAAATACGCAGATAATTTCTTTCCTGATATTCTCTCTTTTCAAGTGAAAATATGCTAAAATATTCAAAAGAATATATGTCAGGATATATATGATAAAGTTTTAACTTTATCCTCTTGACAAAGCTCTCAAAAGTGATTATTATATGCATATACCAACAAACAACAACCACTTTCTTTCACGAAAAGGAGAATAAAAATGAAAAAGGGTTTATATGGATTTACAGCATTCGTTATGGCATTAACACTTGTAGGCTGCGGTGCAGACAAGAACAAGTCTTCCGACAAGGAAAGCAAGTCCTCAAAGTCAAAGGCTACAGCCCTCTCAGATGAAAAAAAGGACACAAATAAGGACAGCAAAAAGTCCGAAAAGTCAACAAAAGCCGTAAACATACCTGATATCAAGACATATGCAGGCGAATATATGAAAAACGGTCACGGTTCATGGGGCGAATTACCTGATGATCTGAAACCCGATAATATCGAGGAAGCTCTCAAGAAGGACCCTATGACCATTTCCGAGGACGGCGTACTTCACTTCTGCGGTCAGGATTACAAGCTTGTTGCAGAAGGCGAAAACGACGGTTCTAATTTCTACAGTATTGAAGGAAGCGATTTTGACTTCGCTAAATACTGCAAGTCAATAAGCTCAAAATATGTTGCCAAGAACTATGAAGGTCCTGTATTCCTGACAGAAGAAGAAACACACATGACTTTCAATGGTGAAGATGTATCTTACGTTAATTTACTGTTATATATATCACCAAAGGGCGACACAACGTGTCCTGAGTATATCTCGTTCCAGCTTAAAGACGGCGGCTATGATGACTGGTCATCAGACTGGGACTGGGACGACGATTCAGACTTTGACTGGGACGATTGGGACGACGAAGATGAAAACACAGAAGAAGAAAACAATAACACAAATAATGATAGAGCGCGTAAGCAGATAAGTTTTGGCTAAGCCTGCGCTCATCAGAACGGAGGAATATTTATGATCAAAATCAGTACAGACAGAGCTCCTGCGGCGGTAGGACCTTACTCACAGGCAGTAGTTTCACACGGCATGGTATACACCAGCGGTCAGATAGCTATCGACCCTGCAACAAATACCGTAAAGGGCACAACTATCACAGAACAGACCGAACAGATAATGAAGAACCTCCGGGCAATTCTTGAAGAAGCAAGCTCAAGCTTTGATCTGGCTGTAAAGACTACCTGTTTCCTTGCTGATATGAACGATTTTGCTGCATTCAACGAGGTATACGGCAGGTACTTCACAGCTCTCCCTGCAAGAAGCTGCGTAGCAGTAAAAACGCTCCCAAAGGGCGTACTTGCAGAGGTTGAAGTAATAGCAGAGACATCTGACTATTCATATTGATACGTACAATAAATTCAGGGGCGGATAATATCCGTCCCTGTTTTTTTGCCTTTTTACTGCCATATCAGCGAAAAAAGTATTTTACTTGAAATTATATCTCATATGTGATATAATTGATAAAATAGGTTAATTGTAATCTGAAATCCAGAAAGGAAGTATACATATGACTGTCCGTGAATTACAGGATAATATCATAAAGCTCAAAAAGGAGACCAATACCGCTATCCTTGCTCACTGCTACCAGGCGCGTGAGATATGCGAGATAGCCGATTTCGTCGGCGACAGCTACAAGCTCAGCGTTGACGCAAAGGGTGTATCTCAGGAGAATATCCTCTTCTGCGGAGTACACTTCATGGCTGAGACTGCAAAAATGCTCTCACCTCAGAAGCGCGTTTTTCTCTCCAATAAACACGCAGGCTGCCCTATGGCTGAGCAGATGGACAAGGATATGATAAGTGCTATCCGCGCACAGGAGCCGGACCGCACTGTTGTTGCATACATAAATACAACTGCTTCACTGAAAACAGTCTGCGACGTATGTGTAACTTCTTCAAGCGCACTTAAAATAGTAAAGGCTCTCGACAGCGATAAGATACTGTTTATCCCCGACTGCAATCTCGGTGATTATATAAAGAAGCAGTGCCCCGACAAGGACATAAAGCTCCTACAGGGCGGCTGTCCCACACACGCAAGGATAACACAAAAGGAAGTCCTCAAAGCAAAGGAAGAACACCCCAATGCACTCTTCCTTGTTCACCCCGAATGTACTCCTAAAGTAGTTGAGCTTGCTGACTATGTAGGCTCTACCACAGGTATCATGGACTACGCAAAGAAGTCCGAAAAGAAGGAATTCATCATCGGTACAGAAAACTCTATCGTAGAGCATTTGCAGTACGACTGTCCCGATAAGAAATTCTACCCTGTAAGCCGTGACCTCGTCTGTCACAACATGAAGCTCACAACTCTCCCCGACATATACAACACTCTTGTTGGTATCAGCGGCGGTGACGGTGACGCATTTGAGATACTCATGGACGACGAGCTTATCACAAAGGCAAGAAAATGCATAGACGAAATGATAAGGCTGGGCGGCTGATATGACAGAACTTGTCCGTAAACTTTATACTACAGGCGACCTCAGCGACAGCGAGCTGAAAGCTCTTATCGAGACCGATGACGAAGCAGCTGCAAAGCTGCTTAAAGAAAAAGCCGATGAAGTAAGGCAGAAATACTACGGTAAAAAAGTGTTCCTGCGCGGACTTATCGAGGTATCAAGCTACTGTAAGAACGACTGCCTCTACTGCGGTATCCGCCGCAGCAACAAGGACGCTGAACGCTACCGCCTTTCCCGTGAGGATATATTCAGCTGCTGTGAAAACGGCTATGAGCTGGGATTCCGTACCTTTGTAATGCAGGGCGGCGAGGACGGCACGTTCACCGACGACTTCATGTGTGATGTGATATCCGAGATAAAGTCGAAATATCCCGACTGCGCAGTTACGCTTTCTCTCGGCGAACGTTCTTATGAAAGCTACAAGCGCATGAAAGAAGCAGGTGCGGACCGCTATCTGCTCCGTCACGAGGCTGCTTCCGAGGAGCTTTATTCACAGCTCCACCCCGAGGGCATGAGCCTTGAAAACCGCAAGAAGTGCCTTTTTGAACTGCGTGAGCTGGGCTATCAGGTAGGCGCAGGCTTCATGGTAGGTGCTCCTTATCAGACCACAGAGCATATAATGGCAGACCTGCGTTTTTTACAGGAATTACAGCCTCAGATGATAGGCATAGGACCTTTCGTCCCACACCACAATACCCCTTTTGCAGAGGAAAAAGGCGGAACACTGGAGCTTACTCTGAGACTTCTCGGCATACTCCGTCTTATGTTCCCTAAGGTGCTTCTCCCTGCCACAACAGCACTTGGCACTATTGCTCCAAACGGCAGAGAACTGGGTCTGCAAACAGGCTGTAACGTAGTAATGCCCAATCTTTCACCTGTAAAGGTACGCAAGAAGTACGATCTTTACGACAATAAGATATGCACAGGCGAGGAAGCCGCAGAGTGCAGGAGCTGCCTGCAAAGACGCATAAACTCCGCAGGATACGAAGTCGTATCCGAACGCGGCGACTATATAGGACTAAAAAAATAATAATGATTGAATCAGGGAAGTGTTATCCCAGCCTTTAGCCATTTGCCTTTAGCTATCAGCAAATATGTCGCCTTTGGCGAATTATTTAAATAATGTGAGCGTAAGCGAACTCTTTCGGCTAAGGGCTCATGTCTAACGGCTAATGGCTGTATTACAAAGCTTTCCCTTTTTCAATTTACAGTATTCAAAACAGATACAACAAGGAGAAGAAAACATGAGAGTTCGTTTTCATCTTCCCGATTTTTCGGGAAATTTCAAGCTTAATGTTATGTTTGCGGAAATGCTTGCCCACCGCCCCGAATTATTCCGCGAGGGTGTGGAGATCGCTTCATTCTACGGCGTTTTCCCTCCGTCATTATGGAACGGCGGAAGAACACAGGGCGGAGTATGTGACAAGACCTTTGTAAAAAGCGTCATCAAGACCTTCAACGACAGAGGTATACCTCTCCGCTTCACTTTCACAAACCCTGCACTCGAAAAAAAGCATCTCAGCGATCCGTTCTGCAATATGGTCATGAATTTAGCAAACAACGGTCTCAATGAGGCTATCGTTATGTCACCTATCCTCGAGGACTATATCCGCAGGAACTTCCCTAACTACAAGCTTACAAGCTCTACCTGCAAGCGTCTGAATTCCATAGAAGGACTTCTTGAAGAGCTGAAAAAGGATTACAGCATAGTCGTAATGGACTATGACCTCAATAACAAGTTTGATCTGCTCGAACAGATACCTATGGAGGACAGACCTCGCATAGAGTTTCTCTCAAATGCCTGCTGTGAGCCGAACTGTCCGCGCCGTTCAGCGCATTATCACTCTATTGGCGTTCAGCAGATAGCCTACAACGAGCATATCAAAAAGTATCCTAATCTGCCCTTTGACGCTTCAAAATACGATCCCGAGCATTTCCGTGACTGCCCTTACTCACACAGAGGCCTCTTTGATATAAAAGGTCTCAGTACGCATATATCTCCCGATGATATCTGGGATAAGTACGTACCAATGGGCTTTGAGCAGTTCAAGATAGAGGGCAGAACAGCAAGCCCTATAAATGTACTTGAAACTTACATTTACTATATGGCAAAGCCTGAATGTCGTGACGAAGCAAGATTTATCCTGCTTAAATCCCTTGAAAATTCAGGTGCGCTTGTATTCAAATAAGAAACCATACTTTGTCCGTGAACTCTCATGGACATCAACGAAACGAACAGGAGTAATTTAATGAGAGCAGCCGCTGTTTTCAGCGATAATATGGTGCTTCAGCGGAACAGGAATATCCGCATATTCGGCACCTGCAACGCTGACGAAAAAATAATAACCGTAGCTATCCCCGAGCTTGAAAGCTTCGCAAAGGCTACTGTAAAAAACGGCAGATGGGAAGCCGTTCTTCCTCCGCGCAAGGAGTGCAATTCCTGCACACTGGAGATATCCTGCGGAGCTATAAAAAAGGTATTCCATAACGTTGCCATAGGCGAGGTATGGCTGGCAGGCGGTCAGTCAAATATGGAATACGAGCTTCACAACGACAAAAACGGCATCAAAGAGATGACTCAGTGCAGCGAAGATATTATTATACACCTAAATGTGAAATGGTGGACGAGAACCTTGAACGTGCGGAAAGGGAGTCCTGCTGGATGCTGCCCTCCGCAGAAAATGCTTCTTCATGGTCGGCTGTAGGCTATTATTTTGCAAAGGAGCTCAGCAAACGTCTGGGAGTCACAGTAGGCATTATCGGCTGCAACTGGGGCGGTTCTTCCGCTTCTGCATGGATAAAGAGAGAATACCTCGAACATGACAGCCGTCTGAAGCCCTATCTTGACGATTATGACAACGCAATTGCAGGCAAGACCGATGAAGAAATGATAAAAGAGTTTGACGAGTATGTTGTCAAGCAGACCATATGGGACAGGAATATAAATGAATATATTGCTGCAAATCCAGGTGTAAAATGGGCAAAGGTCATAGAATTATTCGGTGAGAACCGCTACCCGGGACCTATGGGCATCAAAAATCCTATGCGTCCCTGCGGTCTGTATGAAACTATGGTGAGCCGCATAGCTCCGTATACTATAACAGGTGTACTCTGGTATCAGGGAGAGTCCGACGACCACCGTCCTCACACCTATGAATACCTGCTGAAAACTCTCATACAGAACTGGCGAAACGCATGGAAGGACAAGGAACTGCCCTTTATGATAGTTCAGCTCCCAATGTTCATATACGAGGATACCCCCGATACAAAGAGCTGGGCGTATATCCGCGAAGCTCAGGAAAACGTATACCTTTCCGTAAAGAATACAGGTCTTGCAGTTTGTCTCGACTGCGGAGAATTCAACAATATCCACCCCGTTGACAAGGCTCCCGTAGGTCACAGACTTTATATGCAGGCAATGACCGAGGTCTACGGACTCATGGGCTACAGTATGTCCCTGCCGCCCTTATACGACAATTTCGAGATAATAGATGACGCCGTCCTTATCCACCTTATGAACTGCGAAAAGGGACTTGGCGGCAAAAATGAAGATTGTCTCGGCGGCTTTGAGGTAGCAGGTGCTGACGGAGTATACTATCCCGCAGATGCAACGGTAAAGCTCCCGTATTTAGAGCTGAGGAGCGAAAAAGTGCCAAATCCGCAGAATGCACGTTTCATGTGGACAAACTATGCAGAGGTATCCTTATTCGGTGTAAACGGACTGCCCCTTGCACCTTTCCGCACTGACCGCTTTGAAGAACAGGAATAATACATAATTGATATAAAGGAGAACCATTATGCTTTTAGCAGTTGATATCGGAAATACAAATATAGTTTTCGGCTGTGTCAATGAAAAGGACGATGTAGTGCTTTTCGAGCGCATCAGCACCAACCACAACGCTACAGCCGCTGAATACGCTGTACTTATCAGAACTATCCTCGAAATGAACAGCTTCAACGTATCCGACATAGATGACGCTATAATGTCGTCTGTTGTTCCGTCCGTTACGAATACAGTAAAGGAAGCTATCCGCAAGCTTTTCAATGTTGACGTTATGGTTGCAGGTCCGGGAGTAAAAACAGGACTCAATATCCTCATCGACAACCCTGCACAGCTTGGAAGCGATCAGGCTGTTGATGCTGTTGCAGCTATAAACGAATACCCTGTTCCCCTTATCATCATTGATATGGGCACAGCTACAACTCTTTCCGTAGTTGACAGCAAGAAGAATTACCGCGGCGGACTTATCCTCACAGGCATGAAAGTGGCTGCGGACGCTCTTACAGCCCGTACCGCACAGCTGCCTAAGGTAAATTTTGAAGTGCCTCCCCACGTTATAGGTACCAATACTATCGACTGTCTGAAAAGCGGTATCCTCTACTCCAATGCAAGCGCACTGGACGGCATTATCGACCGCATCGAGGAAGAGCTTGGTGAAAAGTGTACAGCTGTAGCAACAGGCGGACTTTCCGAGCTTGTTGTGCCGCTCTGCAAGCGCAAGATAATCCTCGACAACAACCTGCTCATCAAGGGACTTGCAATAATCTACAAAAAGAACAAGAAATGATACTGTAAATCGAAATAGGGAAAACTGTGCAATAAAGCCATTAGCCGTTCGCCATGAGCCCTTAGCCGAAAGTGTTCGCTCACGCTCGCATATTTAAATTATTCGCCGAAGGCGACACACTGGCTAATAGCTAACACCTAAAGGCTAAAGGCTGAGATAATTCTTCCCTGATTTGATCTTTATTAAAATTAAAGCCACTGCAAATGCAGTGGCTTTTCTGTTAGTTCTTCTTTTTATCCTTGTCTTTATCCTTATCTCTGTCGTCATTGAAGCTGTTGACAGTATTCAGGAACAATTCAGGGTTAAGGCATATTCCGTGATGACGCACCTCAAAGTGACAGTGGTTTCCCGTTGAATCACCTGTAGTACCTACCTTGCCGATAAGCGTTCCGCGTGATACATACTGTCCCTCTTCAACGAGGACCTTGCTCATATGACCGTATACCGTCTGATACTCATCGGTGTGACCGATCTGTACGAAATAGCCGTAGCCGCCTGTGTTCCAGCCTGCCGAAACTACCTCGCCTTCAGCAGCCGCATAGATATCGGTTCCGCCGTCAGCAGCTATATCAAGTCCCTTATGGTTTCTTGAACCGCCGAAGTGATCGCTTATATATCCGCCGTCAACAGGCCAGCCGAACTCGCCCGAGCCTGTAAGTATCGTATCAGGACTTGCAGGTCTTGCAGCATATACGCCTATACCTATCTTTTCAACAACAGGCTCCTTTGTTATCTTCGAGCTTATAGTCTTTCGTGAATACTCCTTGCCATCAACGAAAGTGACCTCAACATGGCTCACCTTTTCGCCTCGTCTGCCCTTTACGATAACATCTCTTTCGCCTTTATTGAGTGAGCTTGTTTCGACCTCTACCGATTCATAATCAAGGAATGTGATAGGATCAAGCTCGCGGACATACTGTATAGGAAGATAACTTTCCTTCTCGATAACATTTACCAGTGTGCCCTTGCGGCATTTATCTGACAGCCCCGGGTTAAGCTCTTCAAGCTTATCAGTCTCCATGTTGTACTTCTGAGCGATAGAAACTACAGTATCGCCTCGCTGAGCGATATATACTGCCTTTTTGTCTTTTGAAGAAGTAAGAAGGTCGATAGCATCCTTTTCCGTCATAACACTGTTTGCAAGATATATACCGCGGGAGTATTCAATGGTATTCTTATATCCCAGGTCCTTTACGATACCGTCAACGCGGTAATTAAGTATCCTGTCGTTGAGAGCGTCCTGAACCTTGTCTTTATTCTGTACCGCACCAATGAATTTTCCGTCGATATAGATACCGTAAGCCTCCTTGAGAGCCTGATCCGAAGCTGTCAGCATCTCATTTGCAAGCTGAGCCGCAGAATACACTGTATCGTTCTCGTTTATTATCCTGAGTGAGTACTTAGCCGAAAGGTCTATCTTTTCATCTTCGTCCGAGTAAGCTATTCTCTGCTTTACTTCACGTTCAGCCTCTTCAAAGTCCGCCTCTGCGGTTATCATGCCTATCTCTCTGCCGTTATACTCAACGCTGAGACCGTACTCAAGACCCGATCCGTAGCGGACTATACCTATAAAAAAGGCAATGGAAAGTATAGGCAGTATATAATTGAAAGCCGTATAGAAAACTCCGTCCTCGCCGAAAAGGTAAGAGCCCCAGAATCTGAGGAGCGCTTTTTTGTACTCGCTCTCGTCCTCTTTTCTGGCTTTGCGGACATCTTTCTGTAGCTTCTTGTTCAGTTCAAATCTGCTCTTCATCGGAGATATAAGCTCCTTAAAGAGCCACAGGAGTGCTTTCAGGATAGACTTACCGAGATCCACAAGCTCGGAGAATATAAGCTTTATTCCCAATATAACGCCTATTAGGACAGCTGCAAAGACTTTTACCGCAAAATGACCTGCTCTTGTGAAGAAATCCATTTTACTGTACTGGGAATTTATCCTGTACGCCTCTGCAAGTATGGCAGACCTGCGTTCCTGCTCGGCTTTTTCTTCGGGAGATATGTCATCTTCCGGCGGTTCGGGCTCGGTATCATCGAAAATATCAGTATCTATATCATTAAAAATATCACTGTTTTCCTCATCGAACAGCTCTTTTTCTTCGTCCATATCTTTTCAGCATCTCCTTTCTGTCTTATTTTAAAGACCTTTGAAAGTCCAACAAATAATATTATACCAAATTTATGTGATAATACAACGAAAAAATCCCCTGAAAACAAGTTTCAAGGGGATATTTCGTCATTGTTCACAAAAATATGCTTATTGTTTATCAAAATGCCACGAATAATTCAGCATTTCAACTGTATAATCCTTTAACTTTTCAAGAAGCGGCACAACGTCCTTCTTTGCAGAAGCAAGGTCGTGCTCACGGTAGTTTCCGCACTCTACCTCTGTACAGCCCGGTATCTCGCCCTCATAGTCTCTTATAAATGTATATGCCTCACGGACAAGCTTGATAGCATTTTCGTGCGAAAGACCTCTTGTGAGCAGATAAAATCCTGTACGGCAGCCCATAGGTCCTACGTATACGATGTTCTTGCCGAACTGCGAATTTCTTGCATATGTAGCAAAAAGGTGCTCGATAGTGTGCATAGAGGGTGTTTCGAGGTATACTCCGCCGTTAGGCTTTACCATGCGAACATCATATGTAACGATATCATCGTCAATTCTTGATATGTACAGTCCTACGCTGAATTTAGTGTGGTCTACCTGAAAGCTTGCTATCTTTTCCATGTTTATTCCTCCTGTTTGTTGAAAAGTGACTTTATATCCTCGGGAAGCTCCGAGGAAACTGTTACGGGCTCGCCTGTAAGCGGATCGTTGAAGCTCATTTTTCCGCAGTGCAGAGCCTGTCTTGATATATCATCACGAAGTCCGCCATACAGATCATCGCCTGCAAGGGGAGCTCCGATATGAGCAAAATGTACTCTTATCTGGTGGGTACGCCCCGTTTCGAGGTCTATCTCCGCAAGGGAATACTTACCGTTTGTATCGAGCCGTTTATAATGTGTAACGGCTCTCTGTCCGTCATCGCGTACACAG
The DNA here is from genome assembly GCA_947303535.1 of uncultured Ruminococcus sp. Next base: position 4,144 of record CAMYYQ010000001.1, on the reverse strand, counting down.
CGCAGGATTATGGACTCTCTCTCCCTTGCGATAGGCGCGTCGATAGTGCCGTATTCGGGGATAGTGCCGTGTACTGCCGCATAGTAGACCTTTTTGCAGTGCCCCTGCAAGAGCTTTGCCGCAAGAGCGTCCTTGGCAACTATGCACAGTCCCGAGGTATCACGGTCGAGCCTGTTCACCGAGCGGAAAGTAAGCTCGGGATAGCGGTAGGCGAAGTAATTTCCGAGGGTATCCCCCTGATGCCGTATGGACGGGTGTACGGGCATACCGCTGGGCTTATTGAACACCACAAGGCTGTCATTCTCAAAGGCTATGGGCACATCAAGGCTGCCATTGGGTTCAAGGAAGCTGTCGTCCTCCATACTGAGGATTATCCTGTCCCCTGCCGAGACCGTATCTATGCTCCTTATGGTAACTCCGTCCCGTGTTATGCCGCCCTCCTGACGTTTAAGCTTTGTCAGCAGCCGCTTTGAAACACCTTTTTTTCCTACGAGAAAGTTTTCCAGCGTTGTTGGTCTTTCCACGTCTGCTATCAGCTCTATTTGCTTCAAGGTATTCGTCCTCCTTGATAAAAATATCTATACTCAGTGAAAATGCGTTCATAAGCTTTGTGAGCCCGTAAGGAAGTCCCGCTATAGTCAGCATCTGCGGCAGATATACCGCTATAAGCCTGAGTAGTACGCTTTTTCTTCCGCGCATGAAGCCTATGGAATAAATGACTGTGCGGAATGCAGTCCTTTTGGGGTATCTCACCAGCAGAAAGGGCACAGCCGCAAAGCTGAGCTTCAAAGCTGCCCATATCAGCAGTGATACCAAAGTCAGAAATACGGCATTTATAGCAAGGAATGCTTCTCTTGCGTAAAGCTTTCCGCTTAGGAGAGTATACGCCGATGTTCCGAAGAATACCACAGGGACCAGCGTAAAAAGTCCTATGGTCTTGGTCCAGAGCTTTGCCGATATACTGCGCTTTAATGTGCATTTTCTCAGCAGTATCCGCGAAAACGGCTTGTGCCTGGGTTCGTTTTTCTCGGCAGTTATGCTGTAGAGCCGCATTGCTGCCGCATACATGAGGGGAGCAGCCGTCACCCACCTGAGTAAAGCTGTAGCTGCCGCCACCGCAAGCTGCAAAGGCTCATCGCCGCCGAAAAGATTTATGGGAGCATAGCCCCCGAAATACAGCATAAGGCTGTACACAGCCGCCTCAGCCGAGCGAAAGAAAAGCTCTGCGCCCAGCGGAAGTATGCATATCATCATAGTTTTTGCCCGTCTGCCTGCAAGAAGCCCCTTTGAATAGCGGATAAGCTCTCTGACTTTCATATCTGCGCCTCCGAAAACCAGTTTTGCAGATATTATTGCCTTATCATCGCTGATTATTCAAATCAGAACTAAGATCTAAGATCTAAGATCTTAGAACTTAGATAGTACTCTTAAATCTTTATTCTTAGCTCTTAGTTCTAAGTTCTTAGCTCTCAATCCTCGGGGGGGTGACTGGCGGCGAAACGCCGCCCATACTTAGCTCTTAGCTCTTAGTTCTTAGCTCTTAATCCTCAGCGTCGGGTATCTTGTCGTAAGGACAATAGCCCAGTATCTCGAATGCCTGCGAATTCAGCCACATCTGAGCTGTTACTATGACATCGAAGCCGCCCCCTGCCTCAGCAGTTATCTGTGAGGGCGGATACTTAGGTATACCGAAGCAGCTGAGCATATTCGAGATTATTCCGCCGTGAGTTATCATAGCGCAGTGGGTCAGACCTGTCTCCATCATATCGGTGATGACATAATGCAGAGCCTTATAGGTACGGGCTGTAAGCTCTTCAAGGCTCTCGCCCTTGGGCGGACGGCTGTCCTTGCCGCCGCGAAGCCATTTATTATAGTCCTCGCGCTTTGCGAGCTCGTCAATGGTCTTGTTCTCAAATTCGCCGAAATTAAGCTCTCTCAGGTCGTCTACCGTGCAGAGCTCAGTATACGGGAACAATATCTCCGCAGTCTCCGTACAGCGTTTCAGCGGCGATGAATATACCCTGTGGACGGTTGGATAACAAAACTCGTCCATTTTTGCCGCAAGGTCGGCTGCACCCTTAGCTGAGAGCGGTATATCGGTATTTCCGATGTAAATACCTTTTTCGTTTGCTTCCGTCATTCCGTGACGGATAATACTTATCCTGTAACCTTTCATGGCGGTCTCCTTTATTTTAAAATTGTACAATAAAAAACATACAGGTAGGATAAATATGCACAAATTTACTGCCCGTTTTTTTAACTCTTAGTAAATTTCACGAAAAATGCAATAAATTTTCTACAATTCTTTCATACTTCTGCATCTTTACAAATTATACATTTTGTATTATAATATTAATAACAGCTTTTAGAGCGTGTATCAGATTTAGGAGGAATTTCAATGAATTCAGATTTTGCAAGAATAATCACTTTACAGCGTAAGGAAAGACATATAAGCCAGAAGCAGGCTGCGACCGATCTCGGTATCTCACAGGCTCTGCTCTCTCACTATGAAAAAGGCATACGTGAATGCGGACTTAATTTCCTTGTAAAGATCGCTGATTATTACAATGTATCATGTGACTATCTTCTTGGAAGAACTCCCGAACCTGAGGGAAAAACCATCACTATCGAGGATATCCCCGATGATGACGGAAACAACAGCATGAAAATGCCTTCACCCGAGATCATCAACTTCAACAGAAGAATTATCAACAACTCTATCAGTCTTCTTTTCAGCCTCGCTCAGAAGGCTAACAGCATAACTCTCATCAAGGAGGTATCCTCCTATCTTATGCTCTCTGTCTACAAGCTTTTCCGTATAGTTTACAACGCTAACCCACATAACGACCAGAAGCTTTTCCGTATCCCCAAGGTCATCGCAAACGACAGCGCAAATGCAATAGTATCCATGAGCGAAGCCAATATCAAAGCCGCGTCCAGCGGTATCGCCCTTGACGGCAACGACTGTGTAGACAATTTCGATACCCTTTATGTCACCACCGCAACTCTCCAGAAGGATTATGCCCAGTATTCGTCATCACTTCTCAACCTTATCAAACGAAGCGAAGAAAGTATCTCACGTACCCGTGCGAAGTACCGAAGCGACATAAAGTGATCGTACATTTTATTATACCATTTTTTTGCAGCAATGAAAAGCCCTTTTTGAAAAACATATCGACCGACTTTTCATCAGCTGCCCAAATCACAGAAATGTGCAGTTAAAAGTGCAGCTGCTCCTGCAAGGAGTTCATGTGCCAAGACGTGCTCTGTTACGTTATATAGGCATAAATACCTATCAGCAGAAGATATTTGCAGTGTTATCAGTAATTATGGCAATTTTATAAGGGATTTTTCAGAGTATCCTTGACATAAGCTTTTAGCTGTGCTATAATTCTATTTAGTAAGTTACATTTAGTGTTTATAAACCGATGAAGAAGAGTAGTAGTTCTGTAAGAACTTTTCAGAGAGCCTGCGGCAGCTGAAAGCAGGTAAGGGATACAGAATGAATGGACTTCCGAGGGCGAGCTGAAAGTACAGTATTGCTGTACCGCGTAGGTAAGACGCAGAGGAGCTGCGTTAACAAATCCGACGTATATGTTGTACGTACAGAGTGGACGCTTAGCGTCAAGCAGGGTGGCACCGCAGAAGAATAACAGCTTCTGTCCCCGCATTATCCAAATGCGGAGACGGAAGTTTTTTTATATCCAAGTCTCTGCATAGTACGTCAAATCTTAAAAAATGAAAAGGAGAATTGCTATGTCAATGTCAGATGAGAAGATCCCTTACAAAATTTATCTTGAGGAAAATGAGCTTCCAAAGCAGTGGTACAATGTACGCGCTGATATGAAGAAGAAGCCTGCTCCGCTCCTCAACCCCGGTACAGGCAAGCCTTGTACAGCTGAGGAACTCAGCCACGTATTCTGTGACGAGCTCGTAAAGCAGGAGCTTGATGAAACAACTCCTTATATCGACATTCCAAAGGAGATACAGGACTTCTACAAGATGTTCCGTCCGTCTCCTCTCGTAAGAGCTTACTTCCTCGAAAAGAAGCTTGGCACACCTGCTAAGATCTACTACAAGTTCGAGGGTAACAACACCAGCGGAAGCCACAAGCTCAACTCCGCTATCGCTCAGGCTTACTATG